>CAMEOC010000073.1 GCA_945929285.1 uncultured Mucispirillum sp. | reverse complement strand
TTTAAAAGCCCTGCTTTTACTCCCCTTTTTCTTAAGTTTAATACTGCATCTTTAGAAGCACGGGCAGAGCTACCAAAAGCAAAAATAATATGCTCTGCATCTTCACACATAAAGTGTTCCACCTGCACTATATCATCATAATTTTCTTCCACTTTTTTAATAAGCCTTTCTTCCTGCAAGCCAATTAATTTGGAACTGTTTGTAGGAAAGCCGTATTCATCATGTTTAAGCCCTGTAATATGGTACCTGTAGCCTTCACCAAAACTTGCCATTTTTGGCACTAATACACTGTTATCATAAGGCTTATATTCTTCTGCCCTGCATGTTGGTTTTTCCCTTTCTATAACTTCTAATTCCCCTTCATTGGGTATATCAATAGCTTCCCGCATATGTCCTATTATTTCATCAGATAATATTATAACAGGCATACGGTATTTTTCTGCCAGGTTAAAAGCCCGCACTGTCTGGCTAAACTGCTCATAGACTGTAGAAGGTGTAAGAGCAATACATGGGTGGTCGCCATGGGTGCCCCAGCGGGCCTGCATAATATCTGCCTGGCCTGGACCTGTTGGTGTTCCTGTGGAAGGGCCTCCACGCATAACATTTAGCACAACACAGGGCACTTCTGCCATATAACCATAGCCTAAATTTTCAAGCTTTAATGACATACCAGGGCCGCTTGTGGCAGTAAGAGATTTTTTGCCTGCAATAGAAGCACCAATAACAGCAGCCATGGCACTAATTTCATCTTCCATTTGTATAAACCTGCCACCGTTTTTAGGAAGCCATGCAGCCAGCCGCTCTGCCACTTCAGTAGAAGGGGTAATTGGGTAACCTGCATAAAACTTACACCCTGCATATAATGCACCAAGAGCCACCGCATCATTTCCCTGTAAAAATCTTCGTTCTCTTTTCTTTTCCATAATCATAACCTTGTAACTTCTATTGCAAAATCAGGACAACGCAGTTCACACTGCATGCAGGCAGTACATTTTTCAATATCTGCCACATTAACTTTAAAATCTTGAATATCTAAGACCTGGGTAGGGCATAATATTACACATATTTCACAGCCCTTGCACCTTTCTTTGTGGATTACTATTTCACTTTTTGCCATGCTTATACCCTCACATAACAATACACTATTATATTATTATATAATTTTTTCGTATTTTGTAAAGCAGTATAAATTTATCAAAAATAAATGCAATTTATATTTATTTGTGTATTATAGTATATTATACTTGATTTTATGGGCTTTATTATGGTAATATTTATGTAAATATTTATAATATGGTATATATGAAAAATAGATTTTTTGAGCTTGCTAATAAATTTTTCTCATCTCTATATAATAACGGTATCTCTGCCACTTATAAAAAAGTATCCTTATATATTAATAATAAAATAGCAAAAAATAAACTTCAAAAATATTCTTTTGATGGCTTTTACCAGGCAAAATATATACCCTCAAACACTAAAAATGCAGATATTTTGCCTATATGTTTTTATAATATATCTCACATAAATATTGCAGATTTAATTAAATGTAAACCAATATACATCCACCATTATAAACCGCGGTTTCCACTGCTTTATACTGAAAATTTTGTAGAACGCATAAACTACCATATTCGCCTTGCTAAAGAATACCAAATATATGGCTTTTGTTATGAAGTAAATGATATTAATAAATTTACAAACTTTTTTTCAAACCTAAATCTTGCAGGCTCCAGTATGCCTTATATAATATGCCTTTATAACTGTTTAAGTTATGATAATATTAAATCAATTTTTAAAACCATAAAGTATGATAATTATATAAAAAATTATGATAACCATATTATAATGCTTGATATTACAGATAATAATGCAAATTTACATGAATTTATGCAAAGGGTGGAAAATGCTATATCAGACCTTAGTATAAAATACGAATTTTGGATAAAAGCTCCCTTTAATTTTCAAGTAAAACATGAAAAAATTGCAGGGGTTATTAATACTTATAATGTATCAGAAGTTCCACCAATAAGTGCAAAACCTGTGCCTTATATAAGCATTAGCACGCAAAATAAACTTTATAATTATATAGATATTGCAAAAAGCTTATATAACCATAAAAAATCAAGTTATTTAGAATATAATATGGTTTATAATGCTATGGATAATTTATCGGAAAACGGTGTTGGTTTTTATAAATACAGCCTGCACCATTTTTATAACTGGGTAAAAAATGAATGTGTTTATTTAAGAAAAACTTATGAGAAAAATAAACGGTTTTTATTTATAGATTCTTTTAACAACTGGGAAAAATTAAGCCATATAGTGCCGGAAAAACATACAGGCTATGCTTTTTTAAATACAATGTATAGGGCTATGTTTAATAAAAAAATATACGGCAAAAAATTATCCCAATATTCATGTGATTTAGGTGAAGCAGCATATACCACTTCGCAAATATGTATTCATGCCCATATTTTTTATATAGATTTGCTTGATGAAATAGTGCAGGAACTAAAAAAAATACCATATAAGTTTGATGTATATATATCTACTGACAGCTATAAAAAAGCTGATGTAATAATGGATTCTTTACAAAAAAACCATAAAGAATTTAATGTATTTATTGATGTTTTTGAAAACAGAGGCAGAGATATTGCCCCATTTATTGAGCAGATGCGCCATAGGATTACAAAATATAAGTATATATGCCATATACATTCAAAAAAATCTATTACAGATATGTATGGCAATAACTGGCGTGATTACCTTTTTAGCTCACTTTTTGGTTCAAGTGAAAATATAAGCCATATTATAAAAAATTTAGAATTTAATAAAGGCTTGGGAATTGTTTTTCCAAAATCATTTCAAGTTTTAGAAGAAGCTGCCCACTGGAGCTTAAATAAAAACATAGCTGAAAAACTGCTGAAAAAAATGGATATGGATATTATGCTGCCTATAAATAACATAGTATTTCCTGTGGGTAATATGTTTTGGGCTAGAGTTGATGCAATACTGCCGTTTTTTTCCCATATACAAATAAGTGATTTTCCAAAAGAAAAAGGGCAAATTGATGGCACAATAGCACATGCTATTGAAAGGCTTTGGGTATATGTGGCAGAATATAATGGATATACTTACAGTTACTGTGGGAAATAGCTATTTTGTTACTTAAATTATACCTATTTTACTTTTCAACATATTTTTATTTTACTTTTCAACATAATTCTATTTTACTTTTCAACAGATTTCTATTATTTTATATTTATAAGACTAGGTAATTTTTTATATATGAGGTAAAAATGGCACTTAAAAGATGGCAGGAAAAAAATATTGAAGATTTAAGAAATAAAAGAAGAATCATACAGATTACAGGTGCAAGGCAGTGTGGTAAAACAACCACAGCAAAGGCTATAACAGCCCATTATGATAACCTTTACTATACACTGGATAATAAAACTATTCTTGAAGCCTGCAATGCCGACCCTGTAAATTTTCTTACTCATAATAAAGATATTATGGTTATTGATGAAGTGCAAAAAGCTCCTATTATTATTACTTCCTTAAAACAAATCGTAGATGAAGATACTAGAAAAGGCAGATATATTATAACTGGCAGTGTAGATATACAGTCTTTACCACAAGTAAATGAATCGCTGGCTGGTAGAATAGGTCGTATATTACTTAGAACACTTACTCAAGGTGAAATATTGGAAAAACAACCTGTATTTATTGAAAACTTAAAAAATAATAATTTTAAAAGTAAGTATGAATATGATGGTAAAGATGAAATATTAAATACTGCATTAAATGGTGGCTATCCTGAAACATTAGGTTATTCATTACGAGATATTAAAAACTGGTGTAGTGATTATATTACTGCCATATTAGAAAAAGATTTAAAAGATATAGAAAATATTAGAAACCATCAAGATATGAAAAAACTTGTTGAAACTACAGCTGCCTGGAGCTCTAAATATATGGAACAAAATGCCATAAGAAGTGCCTTATCTATTGAAAAACCAACATTTAATAAATATCTTAGTCTGCTTGAAATGATGTATATTATAGAAACTCTTCCAGCATATACAAAAACAGATTATGAAAGAGTTACTAAAAAACCAAAAATATTTATGACAGATACAGCTTTAATCTCATCTATTTTAAACTATACAATGGATAATATTCGCCTTAATCAAGATATATCTGGTAAACTTGTAGAAACATTTATACACCATGAGCTTGCTTCTTTGGTAGATTGTTATAATGGTGAGTTTAGCCTTTATCATTTTAGAGATAATGCAGGCCATGAAATAGACTTTATACTACAAGATAATAATGTAAACAATATCTATGCAATAGAAGTAAAAGCAGGCTCTAATATAAGTAAAACTGATTTTAAGCATATTAAATGGTTTAATGATAACATTGCAAAAAATAATAATTTTCTAGGTGTTATATTATATACTGGCAAAGAAACTCTTTCTTTTGGAGATAATCTAAAAGCAGTGCCAATATGTGCTTTGTGGGAGTAATAACACTGATAGATAATATTATAGTATTTCCTATGGATAATATGTTTTGGATATAAGTTGATGCAATACTGCCGTTTTTTTCCCATATACAAATAAGTGATTTTCCAAAAGAAAAAGGGCAAATTGATGGCACAATAGCACATGCTATTGAAAGGCTTTGGGTATATGTGGCAGAATATAATGGATATACTTACAGTTACTGTGGGAAATAGCTATTTTGTTACTTAAATTATACCTATTTTACTTTTCAACATAATTCTAATGTCCTATATTTATAATACTAGTATAATAAATACTTTTTTAAACCCCAGCATATTATACACTTATTCTTTTTGTGTGTTTGCTTTAAATTTTTAAAATTGGGCAAGATATAATCCTGCCCATTGTGTAATATAAATAATTATGGAAGTATATTTTCTCTATAATAGAGTTTACTGCTTTCAACATTTTTTCCAGCTACTAATATATATTAGCCTTTTTTATTCTTATCTGGCTCTGTTTTAATCCAGTATTCTATATCTGATTTTTTTATATAACAAGTATAGCCATTATTTTCTTTACTTATACTAGTTGTAAGCTTTACACTTTCTTCTGCATTTACAGATAGCATATTTTCTCGTAATATAATCTTCTTTTTTCTGATTTTTTAACTATATTTCTTAAATTTGCATATATTGCTGTAACATCAATATTTTTAAAATCATATTCACTTGATTATATAATTTTTCTATGATGGTAACCTATCATATTGATACAACAATATTTTCCTCATATATCATTTATTATTAAATTTTGTATATAATACCAATCTTATTGTAAATATAAATTTTCAAATAAAAAACTCTAATTAAAAATATAGATAGACATTTTATTTTTTAAGGTATATTATAAAATCAAATATAATTATTTTATTTGAGGTGTTTGGTATGATATTAGTTACAGGTGGTGCCGGTTATATTGGCAGCACTACAGCAAAGTTTTTAATTGAGCAAGGCGAACAGGTAGTAATCCTTGATAGTCTTATTAAATCCAATAAAACACAGATACCTACTGATGCGATATTTTATAAAGGTGATATAAGCGATACATTATTAGTTAGTGAAATAATAACAAAACACAAAATAAATGCATGCCTGCATTTTGCTGCTTTTATAGAAGTTGGTGAGTCTGTAACAGAACCTTATAAGTATTATTATAATAACACCTTTAAATCTATGGTATTATTTAATACTTTGATTTCTAACAATGTAAAACATATAGTATTTTCATCTACTGCTGCTGTATATGGTGAACCACAATATACACCAATTGATGAAGACCATCCCCGCAACCCAGTAAATCCATACGGAATGAGTAAATACTTCACAGAAAAT
>CAMEOC010000072.1 GCA_945929285.1 uncultured Mucispirillum sp. | reverse complement strand
CAAAACTTGCCATAAAAAGAAAAACAGGGGCAAGGGGGCTTCGTTCCATATTAGAAGATGCTATGCTTGATGTTATGTATAAAATACCGTCAGAAGCAGGAAATATTAAAGAATGTATTATAAATGAGGAAGTAATTACTGAAGGTGCAGAGCCAATACTTGTTAGAAACGATGAGTTGCCTGCAACTCCAGATGATGAAAATAAAGAAACTGCATAATTTTATAAGGGTTTACAATGAATCATAAAGAACAGTTTACGGTTATACCACTACGGGATGTGGTGGTTTTTCCATATATGATAGTTCCAATTTTTGTAGGCAGGCCCCGTTCTGTTAAGGCTTTAAATATTGCAAACTCCACAGATAAAAAGCTGTTTTTAACACTGCAAAAAGAAGCTAATACTGATAACCCTCAAATGGAGGACTTAAACCAGACAGGTATAATAGCACGAGTTTTACAAACTATGCAGCTGCCTGATGGTAATGTAAAAGTGCTTATTGAAGGGCTTAAGCGTGCCAAAATGAATAATCTAGTGTTAGATGATGAGTGTTATTTTGCAGATGTGGAATGGTTGCAGGAAGAAGAAGCAGAACAGGAAGAAATGGATACTGCCCGTTTTGTTTTAATAAAAAATTTTGAAAGCTATGTGGCTCAAACAAAACGCATAAACCAGGAAGTGCTGCAAAATATTATACAGGCAGAAGATTTATCACGAATGACATTTTTAGTAGCATCTAACCTGAAAGTAAAAGCTCAAGATTTTCAATCAGTTTTAGAAATAAGCAACCCTACAAAGCGTGCTGAAAAAGTTATAGAGCTTATTAAAACAGAGCTGGAGCTTTTAAAAATAGATGAGCGTATAAAAAACAGGGTTAAGGCTAAAATGAGCCAGTCCCAAAAAGAATATTACCTTAATGAGCAAATGAAAGCCATTCAAAAAGAAATGGGTAAAGAAGATGACTATAAGGCAGATATTGAAGAAATAGAGCAGAAAATAAAAGAGCTGGTTATGCCTGAAACTGTAAAAGAAAAGGCAGAAAAAGAGCTTAAAAAACTTAGGTTTATGCCACCAATGAGTGCAGAAACCACAGTTGTAAGAAACTATCTTGACTGGATAATAAGCCTGCCATGGAATATTAAGACAGATGATATTATAGATATAAAACATGCAGAAGATGTGCTAAATAAAGACCATTACGGATTAGAAAAACCAAAGGAAAGAATATTAGAATTTTTATCTGTTAGAAAATATTCTGAAAATATGAAAGGCTCAATACTATGTTTTGTAGGGCCTCCTGGTGTTGGTAAAACTTCCCTTGCCCGCTCCATTGCAGATGCCATGGGCAGAAAATTTGTGCGTATGAGTATGGGCGGAGTGCGAGATGAAGCAGAGATTAGAGGCCATAGAAGAACATATATTGGTGCACTTCCTGGTAAAATAGTGCAGTCTATGAAAAAAGCAGGCAGTATGAACCCTGTATTTTTACTTGATGAGATAGATAAAATAGGCTCAGACTACAGGGGCGACCCAGCTTCTGCATTATTAGAAGCATTAGACCCAGAGCAAAACAGCACTTTTACAGACCATTATCTTGAAACAGAGCTTGATTTATCTAAAGTGTTTTTTATAACTACTGCAAACTCTCTAGAAACTATACCTGCTCCACTGCTTGATAGAATGGAAGTAATAAGATTATCAGGCTATACAGAACAGGAAAAACTGCATATTGCCCGCGGGTTTTTAATACCAAAAGAGCTAAAAGAACACAATGTAAAAGATGATAAAATAACCATAACAGATAATGCAGTTATGGAGCTTATTACATACTACACAAAAGAAGCAGGTGTTAGGAACTTAGAAAGAAATATTGCATCACTTGTGAGAAAAAGTGTAAAAAGATTAGTAAGTGATGAAGCACTGGAAAATATAGTAGTTAATGATGAATTAACAAAAGAATATTTAGGGCCTAGAAAATTTAGAATAGGCGGTGTATATGATGATGAAGAGCTGGGTGTAGCCACAGGGCTTGCCTGGACTCAATATGGCGGCGATTTACTGCAGATAGAAGTTGCACTTTTTGAAGGTAGCGGCAAATTAATTGTAACAGGCCATTTAGGTGATGTTATGAAAGAATCTGCCAATATTGCTTATTCTGTAGTAAAAAGTGTGGCAGGAAAAGTGGGTGTGCCATCATATAAATTTAAAGATTTTGATATACATCTTCATGTGCCAGAAGGTGCAGTGCCAAAGGATGGCCCATCAGCTGGTATTACAATGGCAACAGCTATACTTTCAGCAGTATCTGAGAAAAAGGCAAATTGCAAAATAGCAATGACTGGCGAAATAACATTACGGGGTAAAGTTTTACAGATTGGGGGCTTAAAAGAAAAAGTGCTGGCAGCCCACAGGGCAGGCATAAGAACGGTGATTTGCCCTATTGAAAATGAAAAAGACTTGACGGATATCCCAGAAGATGTTAGAAGTGAAATGGAATTCAAGCTTGTATCCACTTTTGATGAAGTGAGAGAGCTTGTTCTAAAATAAACTATGAAAGAAGGTGTTTACGTTGGCAGTTAATGCAATCGTAAGAGTTGACGGGGATAATGTTGACCAGGCATTAAAACTTTTAAAAAAGAAAATCGAACGCGAAGGCTTAATCCGTGAGATTAAAAAGCATGCTTACTACGAAAAACCAACAGAAGTAAGACGCAAAAAACTTTTAAAAGCTCGTCGCAAACAACAAAAACTGCAGAGAAAACAAATGCAGAGAAACTACAAAAACGCGTAGTTGAAAAAAGGCCCTTTCCTAATTGTGAGAAGGGTCTTTTTTTTGGGAAAAAAGTAGAACAATGAAAATATTTTACATTATAAAGTTATTTACTTATAATACATTTTATATATGAATGGGTAATACCTAATGATTAAAACTATAACAACAATAGAAAATAAAAAGTTAGATTATGATACAAATATTGTAAAAGATTTTATTGCATTTTTAAATATTAAATATTTAGTTCAAAATTTATCTAATATAAATGATGAACTTAATAAAAAGCTTAAGGATAAATTAAGTAAATATTTAGAAAATTATAACTATTTAAACAACAGATTTTCCCCACTTAGAAAACATGTAGATATTTTATATAAACCAACTCAAGAAACAGCAAATACAAAATTACTAACACTTTTTTTAAAACAATATGAATTTAAAAATTATCTATTAAAAAGCCTTATATATTTAATTGAAGATAAAGACAAAAATAAAGATAAATACAAAAATAAAGATAACTTAACAATAAGAGATGCAGAAAGTGAAGTTCCAATTAAAAATGGTAGAATTGATGTATTATGCACTTGTAATGAATATATAGATGGTAAAAACCAAATTGTAATTGAAGCAAAAATAGGACAAAGAGAACAAGATAAACAAACTGTGAATTACTACAAAGCTAAAGAAAAGACAGCATTTGAATTTATATACCTAACTAAAGAAACTCAAATGCCACAATGTGAGCACTTTAAAAATATTACATGGCTTGATTTGGCAGCAGCTTTTTATGCAGGTTATAACAGATATAAGCACAATAAGAATAAAAAAAGTTTTAATATTCATTCTAATATAGAGTGGAAAGAAATAAAATTTGGTGAGCTAGAAGATACAAACGAAGGTATATTTTTTCAAATGTGGCTTTCACATATACTTACACATTTGTACGAAGTAAAAGATATTGACAGTGTATTAAAAAAACATAATATATTGGAAGAAAATGAATATAGGCAAATAAATCAAAGTGTATCATTTATAGAAAAATATGAATATATTATGGTGAAAATATATGGAAAACAATAAGTTATTAGATGTTTCATACTATTACTTAGAAAATGCAAATAATGGAATATTAAATATAGTAAACAATAGTGATAAAATTTCAGAAGAACAATATGATGGTATCCTAAATGAAGAAAATATAAAAAAAATAAAATATTTATACAATATAGCGTTAGAAGATATAGAAGGATATTTGAGTAGTTGTTATAATTATTTAAAAGAAGAATGTAATAAAATTGATTTTATAAATAAAATGTCAGACTTTGAATATCTTGAAAACAGCGAATATAATGCTATAGGAATAGATATAGAACTAAAAACCGATGATAATAAAAAGATTGTTTTTATATTCTATATAAGTATTGTGTATAATGGATATACTTATATGGATGAAAAATTAGATAAACCAAAAGTTTTCTTTGAACTTTTCATAGAAAATAAAAAAATACAAGATTTAAACGATTTGAGAAAAAAAAGGTTTCCTGATAAATGTGATAAAATGGTAGAATGGTTTGAAGATAACGATATTTATGCTTATGAAAAGGTAAATAATATTGATTTAAAAAAGGCAACAAGTAAAGAAATTGCTGAAAAAGCAGTAGAATTTATAAAGAAATATTATGAACATATCATAAATGATATTAAAGAATTACAAAATAGATAAAGTGCTACATAATCATTCATATATTATAATATTCTATTACTATAATCTATAGGCTACAACTTTGTAGGATAATATATAAAAAGACAATCCTTACATTTTCCCCTTGTTATTTTCATATGAAATAATTATTATACATAGATACAAGGTGAAATTATGCATGAAACAGGTATTGCTCAAAGTATATTAGATATTGCTATAAAAACAGCACTTGAAAAAGGCGCTAAAAAGATAAATAATGTGGCAGTAAAGGTTGGCAAAATGAGTGCTATTGATGAAGCTTCTTTGCGGTTTGCTTTTGATGCATTAAAGGCTGAAACCATTGCAGAAAATGCCACATTTGAATATATTGATGTGCCCCTTACTGGCAAATGTGAAGACTGCGGCTATGAATCTGAAATGGAGGGCTATTTTGTGTTATGCCCAAAATGTTCTTCCGGCAGGGTTACCATACTTTCAGGCAATGAATTAGAAATCGCTTATATTGATATAGACTAACGGGGTGTAGTAATGGAAAAAGTTGAAATAAACCAAAAAGTATTATCTAAAAACGATATGGATGCAGCAGAGCTGCGAAACAGGTTTAAAAAGAACGGCACTTTTACTGTAAACATTATGTCATCCCCTGGCAGTGGTAAAACAAGTTTACTGGAAAAAATATTAGGTGCATTATCTAAAAAATATAATGTGGCAGTAATAGAAGGTGATTTGCAGACAGAAAACGATAAAGAGCGTATAGAAAAAGTGGGCGTAAAAGCTGTGCAGATACAAACCGGGGGAGCATGCCATTTAGAAGCTGCTGAAATTGAAAGAAAACTCCCTTTAGTAGATGGTGATAACCTTGATTTATTGATTATAGAAAATGTGGGAAACCTTGTATGCCCTTCTGAATATGATTTAGGGCAAGATGCAAATATAATATTACTATCTGTAACAGAAGGGGACGATAAACCTTTAAAATACCCAACCATGTTTTTTGCAGGGGATATATTTATTATAAATAAAGTAGACCTTGCTCCATATGTAGATTTTAATATAGAAAAAGCAGTGGAAAACGCTAAAAAAATAAAAAGCACACTGGAAGAATTTATTATATCATGTAAAACAGAAGAAGGGCTAGATAAGGTAATAGAATGGTTTGAGCGTGGTATAAGGGCTAAAAAACAATGCTCATAGCAGGGGTAGATGAAGTTGGCAGAGGCTGCCTGGCAGGGCCTGTGGTAACATGTGCCATTATATTAAAAGAAGATTTTTATGATGAAAGAATAAGAGATTCCAAAAAACTTTCCAAAAAAATGCGGGAAAAATTATATCCTTTTATACTGGAAAATGCCATAACTTATGGAATAGGTGTGGTATGCCCTATTATAATAGATAAAATAAATATATTAAATGCAGTAAAGCAGGCCATGCATTTAAGCCTTTCCCGCCTAAACTGCTCTTATGATAAATTAATTGTAGATGCAGTTGCACTAAATAATATTCATAAAGACTATATCCACCCTTTTAAAGCAGATGATAACTACATACAGGTTTCCGCAGC
>CAMEOC010000071.1 GCA_945929285.1 uncultured Mucispirillum sp. | reverse complement strand
AGCATGGATTTTTCATAACTGTTGCTGCGGCCGCCAAACACATCATGAATGGAAGCAAAGAAATCCTTCATGAAATTCATGCCGAAGATTACCTCTCCTGACACGATACCTTTATACTCTTTGATACAATGACCTTCTATGGTCGGGGTTGTAGTAATAATCATAAATATTTCAATTTTTCGATTATAAACGTTTCGAATTATTAGAAAGTTTGATAACTTTCGCATAGCAGCCGCCTTCTACATTAAATACACCTTTATCACTCCAGCCGTGTTCATCATCACCAATTAACACTCTTTTTGGGTCTGAAGAAAGGGTAGTTTTACCAGTGCCTGATAAACCAAAGAAAATAGCAGTATCACCTTTTTCGCCAATATTAGCAGAGCAGTGCATACTCATAATGCCTTGTTTTGGGAGATAGTCGTTCATTACTGTAAATACAGATTTTTTAAGCTCACCAGCATACTGAGTGCCGCCTATTAACACAACTTTTTTAGCAAAGTTAAGCATAATAACTGTGCTTGAACGAGTGCCGTGTTTTGCTGTATCAGCTTGGAAATTTGGGAGGTAGATAACTGTAAAATCAGCTTGGAAGCCTTTTAATTTTGCTAAATCTGTTTCGCAGATAAACATATTGCGTGCAAACATATTGTGCCATGCAAATTCGCCAATAACACGAACTTTTAAACGGCAAGACTCATCTGCACCAGCATATAATTCTTGAACAAATAATTCTTTGCCATCGCAATGAGCCATCATATCTTTATAAAGTGTTTCAAATTGAGCTTCGCTTGCTTCTTTAGCAGCTGATGAATTCCAGTTTACATCTTTTTCAGAAGATGATTCTCTAACCACATATTTATCTTGAGCGGAACGGCCAGTGTGTGCACCTGTTTCAAATACCATTGCACCGCCTTTAACTATATGACCTTCACCGCGTTTAATAGCTTCTTCATAAAGAGCCTCTGTTGGCATATTTAAGTAAATTGCCTTTGGATTGTTAATACCGTATGACTTTAAATAGTCTGTAGAAGCATTGTATGTGCTCATATTTTCTTCCTCCATTTAGACTGTTGTTTTTTGTGTTTACAAACAGCCTCAATTAAATTATATATTAAGCATAATACATTATTTTTATAAGGTCAATAATATTAAGCAAAAAATCTTTAAAAATTTTACAAATTTATTAAGAGTTAGATTATGAACGATTTTTTTATACCACAGGCAGATAGTAAAGAGATAGCAAAAGAAAGAGAAAAAGCCAGAAGCCTTAGAAAAACAAACTGGTGGAACGAAAAGATTTCTAAAGGGGAATGCTACTACTGTGGCAAAACATTTCCACCAAAAGAGCTTACCATGGACCATGTTGTTCCACTAATACGAGGTGGCAAATCCACTAAAAATAACCTGGTGCCAGCTTGTAAAGAATGTAATAACATGAAAAAACATAAACTGCCAATAGAATGGATAGAATATTTAGAAAATTTAAAGAAACAATAGATTTTTTCTTGTAAAAGAGTTTTAATACTGTTACTATAAATTTTAATATTTTATGTATATGAGTTTAAATTATGAAAAAAATAATTATTACTGCAGTAATAGCTTTATTTGTGCCACTATTTGCCTTTGCTGATGAAAAGGTAGAGTTTCAAGAAATGATTCGCACTATTTTAGAAACCGGTGGGGAAATGAAAAATATTACAGATACCCTGTGGCCAAATACTAGGCTCTACATTTATAAACAACTGCCTTCTATGAAAGAAAAAATAAGTGAAAGTGAAAAAACTATTACAGATATTAAAACAAAGGCAGATGAAGTTATAAGTAATAAAGACCTTCACACCATTGTGCAGGATATGGCTTCCATACAGCTTTTAACTATATATGTAGCTAAAGAACTTTTAGAAATATATGAAAATAACGGGACAATAACCCAAAAAGAGTATAATAAAGTTGTTTCTAAATATGAAAAAGAAGCAAAACGACTTCAAAAATCTTTAGAACGCTATAAAAATATGTGATTTTATGAACGAGCAGGAATTTAACCTTTCAAAACTTATTGCAGAAACTAGTGCAAAAAATGTTACCGGGGAAATTAAAAATTTTGCAGATGATTTAGACCTTTTAAGCCAGGGCCTTGAATCCAGGTTTGAAGATATTGTAAACCAGGTGGATAAAGCCGTTACCATGCTTGATATTACAAAATACCAGCTTACAAGAAACGATGTTTTTAGGTTAAGAAATACTTTAAAAACTTTAGAGCATAACTTAACCATACTAAAAGCAAACTTTAATGGCTTTAAAACATATAAAATGAGGGTTTTTATAAACCTGCTGGATAAACAATGCCGTTTTAAAATAGCAAAAGGCTATGAAATAATTAAACGGTTTGCAGAAAATGAAGCCCTCACTTTCAATGAATATAAAGGTATTGTTACAAAATATGAAAAGATTGATGAAAAACTTGGGGTAGAAATTATGGACTGCCTTTATAACCAGCTTAGTAAAGAAGAATATAGAATGCTGCTTAATAAATATGATGACAGTGAAAAAACCATAGGAAAGCAGTTTATTAAAACCACAATGCTTGTAATTGCCTTAGCTGGTGAATTAAAAGCTTAGGAAAAATTTAGAAGGTATAGTTTATGGTTAGAGTATTATCCTATATACTTATATGCTTTTTTATTGCAAATGCTTCTTTTGCAGCATTAAAAGATGATTTATTTGATGATTATAAAATATACAGTAAAGATGTGGAAAAAGTTATTAATCAAGCTCAAAAAAATGTATTTAAAAATATTGATGATATTAAATCTTTACTTTTATATAATGAAAAAAGCACAGCTTATGAAAAACTAAATAATATACATGCTGAAATATGTAATCTGGATG
This sequence comes from uncultured Mucispirillum sp., assembly GCA_945929285.1. Classification (GTDB taxonomy): domain Bacteria; phylum Chrysiogenota; class Deferribacteres; order Deferribacterales; family Mucispirillaceae; genus Mucispirillum. The sequence goes on along the minus strand of CAMEOC010000071.1, from coordinate 3,189 downwards.
CTTATATAAAAGCCCATATTAATGTATTTAAAACAAAAAATATGAAAGATGCCCTTACCTACCCTTATATGGAGCTTTCTTTTTATGAAAAAGTTGCCGGTGAAATAGTTGCTTTTTATAATGCAAAGGGAAGTATAACAAAAAAAGAAATAAAAAACATAGAAAAACAATATAAAGAAGAAGAAAAAGCCATTAAGAAAAAAGCAGCAGATATAAGAAACGAATTTTTATCTGCTGTATTTTAATATATAGGAGAATTAAATGAAAAAATTATTTACTTTATTAATTTTAGTATTTGCAGTTGCTGGTATATCTTTTGCTTCCATAAAAAAAGAAGTTATGGAAGATTTGGAAATGTATAATACTTATGTTAATGTAAAAGTGGTGGATGCCCTTGCAAAAATAGAACAGGAAACTGTGGTTATTGATAATGTTATAGAAAAAGGTGCAAAACATGATGTAAATGCCAGCATGAAAATTATTGATAACCAAGTAAAATATATTTTAGACCACATGCAAAAATACACCCTTAAAATAAAAACCCAGGAAGTGAGAGATTACCATAATATTACTATGGAATATATAAAACTGCGCCATGAGTTTTTAAAAGATGCAATATCATCTTATCTTAAAAACGGCAAAATTACTGATGATGAAAAAGCTAGAATAACTAAAAAATATGAAAGCTCTTTTGCTGAAATGGATAGGAAAAATGCAGCTATCCTTAAAACTTTAACAGCTGTAATCCACCCAGACCAAAACAACAAAAAATAATATCAGGCAAACATTTTTCATAATGATAAAAACATATATTATTGCAATAATCATACTATTATTAGCTATTATTTCAGCCCTTATTATTATATACAGGGCTGAAAATAGTATGGAAAATATAGAAAATATTGCAACAAATCAAACAAATAGCACCATGGAAGAAGTTGCCATATATCTTAATTCCAGTGATGAATTAAAAGCAGATACTGCTACATATAAAACAAAATATTTAATGGAATTTAGAAACATATTTGATAACTTAAACGACAATACAAATATACTTTTAGATGCTTTGCTTGATAGTAAAAATGATAATTTAGAAAAACTTATAAGCTATATAAAAAGTGATGAAGAAAAACTTTTTATACTAATAGATAATGCCATTAATAATGCAAAAAGTAACCAGTATAAATTAGCATATACTAGCTTAAAAAAATATATAAAACTGCAAAATGAAACCATATATAACCTTGTAGATGTGTATAAAAAAGAAGGCAGCCTTTCTTATGATACATATTATGAAATGCTGCATAACACTCACGGAGCATTAACTCCTGCAGATACAAATGGTATAAATTTTCTTGCAGCTGTGGATAAGTTAATTGAAGAAAATAATTAAAATAACTGCCCTGCTTTCTGTATTTTTATTAATATCATGTGCTAAAACAGATGTTAATATTTTAAAAAAAGATATAGATAGGTATTCTGCCATTGAGCAGGAACTAAATGTTAAAATAAAGCTAGTAAATGAAAAAATGGTTGATTCAATTGCCAGATTTAAAGAAAGTAATAATTTAGTGCAGTTTGAAAAAGATAATGTGGAAATAGAAAACGAACTTAAAAAACTAATGGTGCTTACTAAAGAAATAAGTGTATATATTGCCACAAAAGAAATAAAAAAATACCATGAATATACTGTACAGTCTTTAGATATTCAGTCTGAATATGTGCGGGAAACCATTAGGCAGTTTAAAAGTATGGGCGAACATGACATTAATAATAATGCAAAACTTACCCAGATTATATATAATAAAAAAATAAGAGAAATACAAAAAAAACAAACAAAATTATTGGAAAATATAATTGAAGAAATAAATGAAAGGTAAAAAATTATGAAAAAAATTGCTCTGCTTCTTTTATTGGTTATTTTAGCATCATGTAGTAAAAATACTGCTAAATCAGAAAATGATTATTATTTAATCATACATAAAATTTCGCCTCTGGATAATGAATTTATAGAAAAATCTGGCAATGAAATATATAATATCAGGCAGGCTCTTATTGATAATAAAACTGTGGATATAGAAAAATCACTTGCAGAACTTAATAAGGTTGAAGATAATATTATAAAAAAACTCCATGAGCTTGATAAGGAAATAAAAAGCGATTTAGGAAAATCATACCTGCATACTAAAATAGAATATATTGAAAAAATAAACTCCTTTACTCAAGATATGCTTATATCTTTTAAAAACAGAAACCAAATAACATATGAAGCTTTTTTCAATGAGCTGGAAACGGCTGTTGCTGCTTCTGGAAAAGAAATTGATGATTTAACAAAAATACAAGACAGGATTTTAAAAGAAATATCAAAAAAAGTGGAAAAATAGTATGAAAAAATTTTTTATATTATTATCTATCCCCTTTTTGCTACTGGGCTGTGCAAAAAATAAAACTTTTAGCATACAAAATGAAAGCAGCAGTAAAACCGCTAAAGTAGATAATAAGGAAGTGGATAATAATATAGAAAAATATAAATATCAGCTGGAAGATAAACTTTACCTTATAAGCCTTGAAATAATGGAAGATGAAGAAGAAATATCTAAAGCACCATCTTATAAAAGAATGCTCAGGTTTATTGGGTATATTAAGAAAAAACTTGAAAAATCTTTTAGTATTATAGAAGAATACAGCCAAAAAAGCAGTAATGCAGAATATCAAAGACATATAAAATATGTGGAATGCACCTATAAGGCTATTAACTCATCTTATTTATATATGGAATCATTTATTCAAAGTGAAATGGAAAACCAATATATAAAAAGGCTTGATATATTTAAGGAAAAACTTAGGGCAAATACATCTTCTGTATTTATAAAAGATATGGAAAAATGTGAGAAAATAAAATAACTACACATAAAACACAATATTTTTAATTTAAGGGCTTGCTTAAATAAGATAAAATTGGTATAGTTATATAAATAATAAAAATGGGAGGACCATATGTCTATATCTAATTCTATCAAAACAGCTGATTTTAAAGCTGAAAAACATGTGCCAGTTATTAAAGTATTATCTAAAGAAGGCGAAAATGTAATTGTGGAAGTTTCTGTTGGTGCAGAAATTGCTCACCCTAATACTACTGAACACTTCATTTCTTACATTGATTTATACTATAAAGGCGAAGCAGCTATC
>CAMEOC010000070.1 GCA_945929285.1 uncultured Mucispirillum sp. | reverse complement strand
GGCTGTATCTTTTGCTATTTGAGAAGATAAAAGCAGCACAGCTATTAAATTTGGCACTGCCATAAAAGCATTTAATATATCCGCCACTGTCCAAACCATATCTAAAGCAAGCACAGGTGCTAATATTAATACTGCAATATATGCTACTTTATAAGGCATAATAGCTTTTTTACCAAATAAATATTCTGCACACCTTTCCCCATAATAAGACCAGCCTAATATGGTGGAATATGCAAATATGGTTAATGATATAACTAATATAAATGAGCCAATATATGGTATTTGGTTAAATGCAGCTGTTGTCATCTGACCGCCATTTTGAAAGTTCATCATATGCACTTCTGGGTATTTCATAACAGTAGAAACTATAACAATACCTGTTACAAAGCAAAAAACTACTGTATCCCAAAATGTACCTGTTGCAGAAACCAGTGCCTGCCTAACTGGGTTTTTAGTTTGAGCAGCTGATGCCACAAGTGGAGCAGAGCCAAGACCTGATTCATTGGAAAAAAGCCCCCTTGCAATACCAAACTTAGCAGCCATAATTATACCCTGGCCTGTTAAACCTCCTGCCACAGAACCAGGAGTAAAAGCTAAAGTAATAATAGATTTTAAAGCAGGTATAATATAGTCATAATTAATTATTAATATAATAATACTTCCTGCAATATAAAAAAGTGCCATAAATGGAACCATACTGGCACATACTTTAGCAATAGATTTTATGCCCCCTATTATTATTAAAGCAGTTAATATTCCAAAAAATATTCCAACATATATTCTAGGCACTCCTAAAAATGCCATATTAGTATCTATTACTTCTGCAATAGCATTTATTTGTGTGGCACAGCCTATACCAAAAGAAGCAAACATGGCAAAAAATGCAAATGCAATAGCAAGCCATTTTAAGTTAAGCCCTCTTTCCAAAGCATACATAGCTCCGCCTAACATTCTGCCATCTTTTGACTGCACCCTGTATTTTACACCTATTAAAGATTCGGCATATTTTGTAGCAATACCAAATACACCAGTTATCCAGCACCAGAAAACTGCACCTGGTCCACCTAAATAAACAGCTGTTCCCACACCAATAATATTACCTGTGCCTATGGTAGAAGCAAGGGATGTGGTTAAAGCTTGAAACTGGCTAACATCACCTTTTGTATTATCATCTTTTGTAATAGAAAGCTTTATACCTAAAGGTATTTTTTTTTGTATAAATTTAGTTTTAAATGTTAAATAAAGGTTAGTTCCTAAAAGAAGTATTATCATAGGAACACCCCAAACCACATCTCTTACACTTTCTAAAAATAATGATATTTCTGCCATAATATACCTGCCAATAATTATATTAAGCTGTGATATTATCATAAATATTAAAATTTCTCAATTAAAATCTACTATTTGCCTTATAATAAAAGCCTAAAAATGAAATAATTTTATATTTTTATTATAAATTTTATTTTTTTATTTGTACTTATATTTATATTTTATATTTTTATAATCATTTTTAATTACTTATAATATAAATTTATATTTTCTTATATTTTTAAAATTATACTATGAAATAAATTATTTTTTATTTATATTTAAATTCATATATTTTATGCTTATATATAATTTATAAATAGTATGAATATTAAATATAATTTAAAACTAATGTGTAAAAATTAAAGAAAACATCATATGTGAAATAAATTATGACTTTATTATTTATACATAAATTTATTAAGTATTATCTTACATATTTAATTTTTAAAGTCTTTTAGTATATTATAAATATATGATTTATAATACTTATAAATATTTATGATATCTTATATTTAAAAACAGGTAAAAATAATATATTCTCATTTATTAATCATAAGATTATATAAATATATGCTTATATATTTACCATTTATTATTATAATTACTATATGATTATAAATTTAGTAATAAGTAGTATAGATAAGAAAAATGTAATATATTTGAAAAAACAAGCAATATGAAATAAATTATGACTTTTAATTATTTTTTAGATATAAAACTTATATTTAAGGAATAAATAAGTTAGCATAATTACTTATAACTTATTGGTAATAATACATAAAAAAGCCTGAGCAAAATATACCCAGGCTTTATATGATTTATGATTAATATATTTTAGGCTAAGCCGTAATCTACAAGCAGTTGTTCTCTATTTCTAGAATATTCACTGCCTGATTTATTATCGTTTACTTGTAAAAAGCCTACTATTGAACCAAGGCGAGAGCCCATATCTTCAATAGATTTTATAACTTTACGAAGTTTTTGTTCAGTAATATCTTGAAACTCTAAAGATTCTAATATTTTAAAACCTAAACTTTCAGCTTCAGATAAATTATTTACTATTTTGCCATAAAGTTCCATAAACTCTTTTTCATGCTCTTTATTGGCAAGTTTTTTTAAGTTTGCAATGTCTGAAGTAAATGATTTATAAAAATCTGCCATACTGTCAGATGCTTCCATTAAGTTAATAGTAGCTCTTTCAGTATCATCATTTACACCTTCTAACATAGATGTAACATTAGGAAGATTTTCTTGTGATTTTTCAAGTAATGGGTCTATCTCATCTACTTTATGTTTAGTTTCCATTATAAGCCTTAAAAGCTCACCGATTTCCCCTTTAATGTTTGTATCAATTTTATTACCAGTATCTTCCCCAGTAATAATTTTATCTGCAATTCTTTTTAACTCTTTAATAGACACTTGTACAGATTCTCCATCAGTAGTTGGGTTTGCAGCCGGTGATGTATCTATGCCTACTTCTGGGTTAACCCTTTCATCATCTTCTTCTGCTTCTACTGGGTGGGTGATTATTTCCACCATAGGAACAGCATCTGGGGCAACCACAGAAAGGTCTATATCTACATCACTATTTTTTTTTTCACTTCTATGTTTTCTATTTAACTCTTCTGTTTCTGCTTCTCTAAAAGCAAGTTCTTTAGCAATTAAGCTGTCTAAATCATCTTGTTCAACATGGACTCCTTCTTCCACTTGAAATATAGCATTGCTTTGCTGTAAAGCATCTGCTAATACATCATCATGACTTAGCTGCGGCTTCTTTTTTTTTTTATTCAGCTCCTCAGTTTCAGCTTCTCTCATTGCTAATTCTTTTGCAATTAAGGCATCAATATTATCTTCAATATCTGAAGCAGAATCGCCACTTTCAATTACACTTCCTAAATCGTCCTCATGGGAAATGATAACTGGAGCATCAACACTGTTTGCATCAGGCAGCATTTCTTGTGCCGGAGCTGGTGCTGGCTCTGGTTCTGCCACAGGTGCAGCTGCTACAACTGGAGCAGGTTCTGCTACTTGAGTTATCATAGTAGTAGATTTTGAAGTGCCAAGCATTTTTTTGCGAAGCTCACTTTCGTTATATTCGCCGCTATCATTAATAACCCTATCAATATCTAAAAGCATAATAAGGCGAGAATCATATTTACAAATACCTAAAATATATTCCTGCCCAATAGAGCCTACAAGAGGTGGAGTAGGTTCTACCATAGAACGCTTAATGCGGATAACTTCAGTAACTTCATCTACCACAAAGCCTATGTTTTCTTTATCAACACTTACTACTATAATACGAGTGGACTTATCAAAATCACAACTGTCCAAATTAAAACGCACGCGTAAATCAATAACAGGCACAACTTTACCACGCAGGTTCATAACACCTAAAATGTATGATTCCATACGAGGCACAATGGTTATCTCAACAGTGCGGATAATCTCAGTGATTTTAAGAACATCAATGGCATATTCTTCATCACCAAGCTTCATACCAACAAGCTGGATTTGGTCCATTTCCTCTGCATATTCTTGACTACGCTCAATATCTTCAAATAATTCTTCACTCATTAGCAAGCCTCTATAATTTAGCTATCATCTGGTCCCTAATATCATCAATACAGCCAACTGTTTCACTATCAGGAAAACGCAGATAATAAGGTTTTAATAATTTAACACATTCACTTACCTTTTCATCATAAGGTAAAAATCCTAATTTTTCAACATCTATACTTAAATATTTTTTAACAACACTTTCAAAGCCGTAAAAAACATTAAGCTCTCTTTTAAATTTAACTTGGTTTAATATCATACCTGGCTTAAATGCAGCCACAAAAGATGATATGGTAGCAGCTATTTCTTCATCTATTTGAGCAGCTGCTTCTATAATGGAAGTTACATTTGGGAAATTCATACTTTTACTTCTAAGTTTTTTATTTATTTCCTCAAAATCCCATCTTTTAGATAAAAAACGCTCAATATGGCGGTAAATGGCAACCTTTAAAAAGCCGTAAGCATTTTCTATGGAAGTAGGCTCGCCACTCATAACCACAATTTTAATATCTGCCACATTAAATAAATCAACCATATTAAAACTGGTGCCTGCACCTAAATCTAATATGGTATAGTCGTAATCCAGCTCTTGAATATTTGTGAGTATTTTAATTTTTTCAAACTTGGTAATGTGTGCCATGCCTAATACATCACCTGAACCGCCAATAAAATCAACACCAGCAGGTGATTTAACTATAACATCTTTAAGCTCACTTTTTTCGCGGATAAAGTTATAAAGCCCAATACCCGGAACCTTAAGGCCAACAAAGTTATGTAAATTTGCACCGCCTAAATCTGCATCAACCAATAAAGTTTTATGACCTGCAGCAGTTAATGATAAAGCAAGGCTAGAAGAACAAAAACTCTTACCAACTCCACCTTTACCGCTTGCAATAGAAATTAACTTTGACATTACCAGCCCTTTTATTATTTAGTATAAAACTAGACAGCTCTACACACCACCATCTATTATATCTATACAATGATATTAAAATAAATACAAGATATTTTTGTAATTTTCTACTAAATAAAATAATTTTTTTTATTTTAATATTTAAAACTGCCTGTTTTATTTAGTTTTTTTCAAATTCATTCCAAACAGGCTCCAGCTCTTTATTTATCTTTTTAAGCCTTAAAGCATATAAAAGACCTGCAAAAACCATTATGGAACACCACACAATAACTGTTGCCTGTGGATGAAAATATTCTGTAAATATACCTGCTAAAAAACCACCTGCAGGCCCTAAACCATATATACCAATAGAATAAAGGCTTGCCACCCTGCCCCGCATGGAAGCATCGGCTGCTGATTGAAGATATATATTTGTAGCTATTAAGGCAGAAACAAGACCAAAACCAGCAGGCACCATCATAAAAACAGAAAAATAAAAGTTTGTGCTTAAAGCAAATATTATCATACTTATGCTGTGCAGCAGCACCAATATAAGTATAGCATTGGAAAGCCTGCGCATAGAAATAAATGTAGCAATAGTAAAAGCCCCAAGCATTGCCCCAAGGCCGTAAAAACCCTGCAGATAACCAAGGGTTTTAGAAGTGCCTAAAAGCACATCGTGGGCAAATATAGGAAGCATTACAGTATAAGCATAAGAGAAAAAGCCCACAATTATAAAAAAGGAAAACATATGCCTCATATAATATACATTTTTAGAATATTTTACCACATCAATAATATCTTTGACTATACCTTGTTTTTTAGTTTCCTCCACACTGCGTTCTTTAAATTTAATATTTAAAAGCGCTATAATTACAGGAATATAGCTAACTGCTGTTATACTAAAACATAAAGCTTCACTGGTAATATATATAATAAAGCCTGCAATAGTTGGCCCTATTAAGCGGGAAAGGTTAAATACAACAGAATGAAGTGCTATGGCACTTTTAAGGTCAGAATTTTTATTAACCATTAATATAAGGGAGGCCTGCCTAGCTGGCATATCTATGGCAAAAACAACACCTAAATAAAAACTAAGAACTATAATATGCCATAACTGTATAGTATTAGTAAACAGCAGCACTGCCATAATTGCAGCATGCAGCATAGTTAAAAGCTGCATAACTATAATAAGCTTTCTAATATCATGCTTTTCAAGCCATGCACCTGCTATTAAGCCTATTATGAAAATAGGGGCGTTTGATAAAAGCTCCACAAGCCCAAGAAGAAATGGAGATTCTGTCATTCTATAAACAAGCCAGGCAATAG
>CAMEOC010000069.1 GCA_945929285.1 uncultured Mucispirillum sp. | reverse complement strand
CAAGAAGGTTTGCAACATATAAACGCGGTTATCTTTTATTTATGGACGAAGAAAGGTTAAGAAGACTTTTCAGCAACCCAGAAAAACCAATACAGTTCATTATTGCAGGTAAAGCTCACCCTAAAGATAATGAAGGTAAAGAAATTATTAAAAAAATCATACACATTGCTAAAAAACCAGAATTCCGTAAACATATTGTGTTTATAGAAGACTATGATATTGAAGTAGCACGCTACATGACAAGAGGTGTGGATATTTGGTTAAATAACCCTAGAAGACCAATGGAAGCTTCCGGTACATCTGGTATGAAAGCAAGTGCCAATGGTGCATTAAACTTATCTATTTTAGACGGCTGGTGGGATGAAGGCTTTAACTCTAAAAACGGCTGGGCAATTGGTGCAGGGGAAGAATACCCTGATAGTGGCTACCAAGACTATGTGGAAAGTATGGAAATATATAACACATTAGAAAAAGATATTATCCCAGTATTCTATGCAACAGATAAATCTGGTATGCCTAGAGAATGGCTTAAAATGGTTAAAGAAAACTTAAGAACTGTGCCAAGCTTCTTCAATACTTCAAGAATGCTTATGGACTATGCAAACCAGTATTATGTGCCACTTCATGAGCTTCAAAAAGAATTTAATGCCAATAACCATGAAGAAGCAAAACACTATTTAGAATGGTATAACCAAATATTAGACAGGTGGGACGGTGTTTCTTTCATCAGCTCAGATATTGATGCACCAAAAGGCTTCGTTCCTGGTGAAACAGTTAAATTTACAGCAAAACCTAATACAAATGGCACAGCTGCAGAGCATTTAGGTGTTTTTGCTGTTGTAGAATACGATGGAGCAAGTGGCAGCTTAAAAGACCCAGAATTTATCCGCTTAAGCAACGATAAAGGAAGCGATACTTTTTCAGCATCATATTCATTAACTCGCTCTGGCAAATTAAAAGTGGGCTTTTTAGTTACACCTTTCCATAGATTTTTGAAAAACCCATTTGAATTAAATAAAGCTAAATGGGCATAAAATATGAGCGAAAAACTGTATTTACCATATTCTGATGGCTGTTTTGTATGCGGCCACAGTAATATTCATGGACTTCAAGTGCAGTTTTATGTGGAAGATAATAGTGTGCGGGTAGATTTAAACTTTGCCCGCCACTTTAACAGCTTTCCAAACATAACTCACGGTGGTATTCTTTCATCTATATTAGATGAAGCTATGGGCTGGTCTGCTTTTATATTTTCAGATATTGAAACATTCCTTTTTACAAGGGAATTAACTGTTACATATAAATGCAATGCTCCAATAGGGGAGCCTTTGCTTTTAATAGCAGAGTTTGTAGGGCCAGAGCGTGGTGGTATGTTTTCCACAAAAGGAAAAATTGTGGATATGGATGGTAAAATTATAACAGCTTCTAAAGGGCTTTTCTTTCCAACATCAAAAGAAAAGATGATGGAAACTGTGGCACATCTTTCATTTTTAGATGAGCTTAAATATCATCCTAAAGCTATTAAATATTGTAAATTATAATATAAAGCCCGTTTTTTAAAAACGGGTTTATTTTTGGGGTAATACAATGGTTTATTATGCAGAAATCTTAAACAGGTTTGATTTTGCAGAATCAGATATGGAATATGTGCTTTCCATAAAAGAAAAAATGGATCAGGTGGAACAAGAGTTTGTAGATGATGTAACAAAGTATTTACAAAAAGATAAGCTTTTTATGTCTGAATACGGCAATATTATTGATACATTAAATATGGAAAAATTAAAACTATGGTACAGGGGAATAACCAGCGGTAAACTTACAGGTTATTTTAGTGAATTTGTAAGCTATTTTAATCTGCACCAAGTGCCTCGTGGTGGATTTTCCGGGGAAAGAATATCAGAATTATTTAACTTTGTTAGAATATGGTTTCAAAATAAATTAATAGAAATTGCAGAATGTGAGTGGGATTATAAAGGCATATTACAGGCTTATACAAAAGTAATAAATGCAGCTATTTATGTAACTATGAATACTTATGTGCCTAGGGATAAATCCACAAGCCACACATCTAAAATGAAAAATAAAATATTACAGTGGGCAGAAAAAGCTTCACTTGTAACCCATTCTATGCTTTTAATTTTTTTAATAATAATGACTTTGGCAGGGGTTGGCTTTTTTATTTGGAGCTTGTGGGATTTAAAAGATGTAGAGCCAGGTAAATTATTTGTTACAGCATTAGGTTCTCTGCTTGTTTTATGGGTATTAATTGAGCTTATAAATTCAGAAATACAAATGCTAAAAGGCGATAAATTTAAAATCAGTATATTTGTAGGTGTTGTATTAATTGCATTTATCCGTGAAGTTTTGATTATGACATTAAAACACGATGCAGGTAATATGAAAACTATGATTTTAATGTTAGGCGGTATTTTAGTGCTGGGTGTAACATACTGGCTGCTGGCTAAATCTGAAGAAAAAAGTAACCATTAATAATAAAAAGGCAGGGTATAAAGCCCTGCCTGGTTTTTATCTATAAATATTAAATTATTTTAAGCATTTAGCAAAATTAGTAAGTGTTTCGCCTGCTAATCTGTGGGTTGTCCACTCTGTCATTTTTACAGCACCTATACTTTCATAAAAATCAAGTGAAGGTTTATTCCAGTTTAGGCAAGTCCATTCCATTCTGCCACAGTTTCTTTCTTTTGCTGTATGGGCTGCAAAAGCAAGTAAAAGCTTTCCGTAGCCTTTTCCTCGTTTTTCAGGTATTACAAATAAATCTTCCACATATATACCTGCTCTGCCTACAAAAGTAGAATAGTTATGAAAAAATAAAATAAAGCCCACAGGCTCGCCGTTTACTTCACCAATATATGTTTCTGCAGTTTTTTTCTCAAAAAGCCATTCTTTAATCATTTCTGGAGTATTAACAACTTCGTCCATCATTTTTTCATATTCTGCAATACCGCATATTAAATCATAAATTACTGCAGCATCTTCAATTTCAGCTTTTTTTATTTTAAAATCACCTTTTTCAAAAACAATATTACTCATATTTTATCTGCCTAATAATTCTAATGCTCTAATCATAGTAGCATGGCCTGTTGGAAAACGGGCTGCCCTGTCTTGAGCAAATAATAATAATCTTTCATCAACTTTAATATTTAGCTCATAAGAATGTTTTATGGTTAAATATAAATAAAGCCCAATAGGGTTTGGTTTATCATCATCAAAAGAATCTCTTACCCTTTTATTTATATCTAAATATAATATACCATCTTCTAAAAATTCTTTTTCAATTTCCTTAATAACTGCTTTTGCATTAAGTAGAAATTCATCTTCATGGGTTAATTCATAAAATTTAAGTATGGTTTCTAAATAATACACATGGTCTGAAAGAACTCTATGGTTTATAATAAATTTATCCTTAAAATTATTATCTTCACTACCTGCATTTGCTTTTATACTTTTATTTATTTCATCTTCTAATATATACATTCCACGATATACTTTCCCTTTATATGTTAAAAGGTGGGTAAGCTTATGGAATAAAGCAAGAGCCTGTTCAAAATAATATTCTTCCTGTGTTGCAGAATATAAGTTTAAAAGGGCAGTGCAGAAAAGAAAATTATGGCCGCTTATAACTTTATTATCAGCCTGCGGCGCTGTTTTTACACTGTTTACTCTTTCAGCTATTTTTTTAATGGATATATCTAATGCAGCAGCTTTTATATATTCATTGTGTTTTAAATATATTACACCATTATGCACTCCTGCATCGTTTGGAAAGTTTTTCAGCTCTTTTTCATTTAAAACAGTAAAATCTCTATCAGTTACTTTATAAAAATAACCTTCTTCATAATCACCATTACTGTTTTGAGAATCAGCATCTAAACTATCTAAAAATCCATAATCTGAACGCATATTATTATAAAGAATAAAATCAATGGCTTTTTGTGCTGTAAATAAGTAAAGCCTGTTATGGGTATTTTCGTACAAGTTTAATAGAAAGCTTGCAATTAAAGCATTATCTGAAAGCATTTTTTCAAAGTGAGGCATTTGCCACATTCTATCAACAGTATATCTGAAGAAGCCGCCAAAAATATGGTCGCATATACCCATGGTGCATATTTTATCTGCTGTATTTGTAATAAAATTTGCAAATTCTTCATCTGAAAAATTATTAAGTAAATAATTCATTGAAGAAATATATGGAAATTTTGCACCTTCTCTAAAACCAAAAAATAAGGGGTCAAATATTTTTACAAATTCTTTTTTTCTATATTCAGATATTTTATCTTCAGGTATAAGGGGAGCAGAAGTATTATAAAATGATGATATAAACTCATTTCTAGTGTTTATTACTTTTTCCACTTCTTCATATTTATTGTTATATATTTCACTAATATTATTTAACACATCTTTAAAAGCAGGGCGGGCATTATTTTTTTCTTTTGGAAAATATGTGCCTGCATAAAATGGGTCTTTATTAGGTGTTAAAAATACTGAAAGTGGCCAGCCACCGTCTTCACCTGTTGATTGGATATAAAACTGGTATTCTTTATCCACATCTGGAAACTCATCTTTATCCATTTTTACAGGTATAAATTTTTCATTTAATATTTTAGCAGTGCTTTCATCTTCAAAGGATTCTTTTTCCATAACCCTGCACCAGTGGCAGGAAGAATAGCCAATGCTTAAAAATATAGGCTTGTTTTCCTTTTTTGCTAAATCTATTGTATCTTCACTCCAAGGCTGCCAAAACACAGGGTTTTCAGCATGCCTAAGCAGATAAAGAGATTTTTCATATTTTAATTTATTTTCCATATAATACCTTATTCATCACCATAAAGCATTATACTTCTTCTGTGCAGCACCACTAAAAATACTATTAATAAAATAAGAGCTATACCAAAAGATAATATCCAGCTTTGAGTTAAACCTGCCACTAAAAAGCCAACAAATGAAGCAACAGCCACAACAGCAGCATAAGGAATCTGAGTTGCCACATGGTCTATATGGTTGCATCCTGCCCCTGTGGAAGAAAGTATTGTAGTATCTGAAATAGGAGAGCAGTGGTCACCAAAAACAGAGCCTGCTAAAGTTGCAGCAATATTTATAACTAAAAGTTCAGGTGCTGCATGAGTGGAGACTTCTATCATAATAGGTATTAATATACCAAATGTGCCCCAGGAAGTGCCTATGGAAAAAGCAAGTAATGCTGCAATAATAAATACTATTGCAGGGATAATCATAACAGGTAGATTAGAATCTTTTACAATAGCACTAACATACTGCCCAGTTGCTAAAACTTCACAAACACCTTTTATGGTCCATGCAAAAGTTAATATTACACATGCTAAAGCCATAGCTTTTACACCTAAAATAGAGCCATCCATAAATGACTGTAAAGAAAGAACTTTTCGTGGTATAAATAAGAAAAATGCCACTAAAACAGCACCAAAGCCACCTAAAACCAGTGATTTTGTGGCAACAGTATCACCAAAAGCTTGAAATAATGATTTATCACCTTGGAAATAACCGCCAGTATAAAGCATAGCAAGCACAGAAAAAATAATTAATGCTATAATAGGTATAAGCAGGTCATAAACTTTACCTTTTTCAGAAACTGGTTTATTGGAAAAATCTTCAGTGTGAGAATTATCTACAACGGCATCTTTTGTAATCTGGTTATGTCTTGCTTTTCTTTCAAATTTTGCCATTAAGCCATTAAAATAGTAAGCACAGCATAAAAGTTAAATGGGATAGTATCAATAAAAAGCCCCATTCTATCAATATCTTCTGGAAAATATGTTAATATGGAAGCAGCCCAGCTGGAAACTGGTGCAATAATACAAACAGGGGCAGCCATAGCATCAATTAAATATGCAAGTTTTTCACGGGAAATTTTAAATTTATCTGTAATAGGACGCATAACTGTGCCAACTGTTAAGCAGTTAAAGTAGTCATCAATAAATATAACAGCACCTAAAACAGATGTGGCAAGCTTTGCACCAACTGGTGATTTTACTTTTTTTGCAGCCCATTCCCCATAGGCTCTTGCTCCCCCTGCAATGGTAATAACTGCAACTAGTG
>CAMEOC010000068.1 GCA_945929285.1 uncultured Mucispirillum sp. | reverse complement strand
GGTAAACTGTTTTACCTTCAACAGTTTCAGGCATACCAGCATTAGGAGAAATATATATTTTACCCTGCCATATTTTTGAAAGGGAAGCAATAGCAGGCTCCATCATATCAGGCCCCATGGCACAGTTTAGCCCTAAAGCAAATACAGGCATACCTTTCATAACAGCAGCCACAGCAGAAATATCTGAGCCTGTTAAAAGGGTATAGTTATTTTCCACTGTAAAAGAAACAAGTATTGGAGTATGAGTATTTTTTCTTCTATTTGCTTCCTTGCAGGCATTAACAGCTGCTTTTAACTGTAAAATATCTTGTGCTGTTTCTATATTATATAAATCAACATCTACACATTCTGCCTGTTCTAAATACTGGTTGTAAAGTTCTTCATAAGTTGTGTGCCCTAAGCTTGCCAGTTTTGTGCCAGGGCCCATAGATAATGATATAAATGTATTTTCTTTACCATTAGCAGCTCGGCGTGCAATATCCACAGCTGCTTTATTTATTTCCACCACTTTATCTGCTAAACCATATTCTGCTAATACTGAAGATATGGCACCAAATGTATTTGTAACTGCCACATTAGCCCCAGCATCAAAATATGCTTTATGTATATTATAAATTATATCAGGGGCAGCAAGACATAAAAATTCATTACAGCCGTTTTTCCCCTGCCATATTTCATCACATATTTCTACTTTTTGAATAGATGTTCCCATTGCACCATCAAACACAACAATATTATTTGCAGCAAAATCTTGTAAAGACATCTTTTATACCTCGCTTATTTTCCTAATAACCATATTACTATATATAAAACTTGCTTTTTTGCAAGAAAATATTGCAGTATGGTATAATTTTATA
Organism: uncultured Mucispirillum sp.; assembly: GCA_945929285.1. Taxonomy (GTDB): domain Bacteria; phylum Chrysiogenota; class Deferribacteres; order Deferribacterales; family Mucispirillaceae; genus Mucispirillum. The sequence continues at coordinate 5,293 of CAMEOC010000068.1, read as the reverse complement.
TATAATGAAGTAATATTTTAATAAAGGTGTTTTCTTGAATAAAAATGTAAATGTATTAACTGCAGAAGAATATACCCAAAAGCAGTTTTTTAAAGACAGTGTGTTAAATTCTTTTATTTTATTTAAACATATGGTTTTAGATTATTTTAAAAACTTTATATTTTCCTTAACCCCTGTTTCTCGTTATGAATTTTGGTGTTTTTCTATTTTTACATTTATATCTATTGTAATATTATCATCTCTTACTACAATTATATCTATTGCTGTGCCTTTTATAAAGCTTTATGTATACGGCATACTATACTTATATATATTTATAATAGTTAATATTGCAGTGCGGGTATATGCTTCACGGCTTTTAAGTGTTAAAAAATATATAAACCAAGTAGAAACAGTGGAAAATAAAATATTACTGCTTTCAAATTTAGAGCATATATTTAAAAATATCTTTTTAAGCACAAAATTATATATAACAATAGCTTATGTGAAAATATTTACACTAACTATATACATATTTAATAAATATATTTTGCACCATGAAAGCATAACCCATTTTTTTCAAACATATCATTCTATAATAGTTATTCATTTACTAGTTTTTATATTAAAAGTAATCACAGTAATATACGCCATATTTATGATTTCCCCATCTATTAGCAGAACAGAATATTTAGAATATCATAATATTACTTTCCACAAAATATCATATTACCAAACATGGTATACAAAAGCATATTTTGTAGATTACTTAACACTTGTAGCAAGCATATTTTCTGTAATTGCTATTGGGCATTTATTAATAATAGGCTATTCTTTTTCATGCCATTTAATAATGAGCTTAGCTTTACTATTTCAAAGTGTGGCACTGCTGCTTTCAGGCAGGTTTTTTGGTGTGGTAACTGGCTTTATAAGTCTTGTACTTTTTATTGGCTCTACCATATTTATTTTCACAAGCGGAGTAGATTTTTTTAACCACCAGGATAATGTGACAGAGTTAATTAAATATTACCAAATAACCATATCACTTTTATTTTTTGGTATATTTTACTATTCATCTTTTGATAGAGATGTTTTAAAGATGATAGCCATAATAGGCTGTTTTTTATCTGCCTTATTTTTATGGGAAGACCAAACCTCCATAAAAGGCTTAATGGTGTATGATAACCATACAATACCAGTATTAATCTACGGCCTTGTAGGGCTTTTTACATTTTTTATATACTTAATAAGGGTTGCAAACAGCAAAGGCTTATACCAGTCAGATAGCCAGTATTTATCTGTCTTATGGAGCGATTTTTGCACAACTATCACCTTTGTAAAATCACAATATATATACATGATAATATTTTATGCAAGCATAGGTATGCTAATATATGCCACCATATTTTTTATTTACCCAATTATAACCCCATTTATAGAGGGTAATAGTGTAGATAATTTTATGGCAAGCTTTTTCACAAATGTAAGAAGATTTATTGCTTTTTATATGCTTTTAGGGCTTTACCTGCTTTTCAAACATTATAACGATGTTTTCCCTATGCTTTTAATAGCTTTTATGGTGGCTTTAGAAATGTATGTTATACTTTACCCTTCACTTAATTCTTTACTGCCAACAGATACTATTTACCCATTAAACTATATTTATATGTATATATATGGGCTTATGTTTATATTATCCATTAGTTTAAGTAAATACAGCATGTATTTATCCATAGGGTTTTCCCTTTCTATAATATCATTTTTAGTATCTTTAATTGATATATTATTTGATATAACTTATATAGACAGCATATTTTTATATAACCTGTTATTTATATCATTAATAATAGCAAATATATTTGCAGTAATAGGTAGTTATAAAAAAATCAAACAGGAATCAGTATAGCATTATGGCAGACTTATCAAAAAATATAATAACTGTAAATAATATAACAAAATCTTTTACTGCTTCAAAGGGTATTTTTACAAAAGGGGAGCAGTTTTTTGCAGTGGATAATGTATCTTTTTCCATAAAAGAAGGCTCATCTTTAGGCATAGTGGGCGAATCTGGCAGTGGAAAATCTACTATTGCTCGTATGATTTGTGATATATATAAGGCAGATAGTGGCAGTATTTTATATTATAATAAAGATATATATAGTTTATCTAAACATGAATATATAGATTATAGAAAAAATGTGCAAATGGTATTTCAAGACCCTAATAACTCACTAAACCCAAAATTAAAAATAAAGTCTGCATTAATTGACGGCATAAAAAAACATATTACAAAAGAAAGGGCAGAAATAGAAAATATTTTAAAAAACTTAATGGATATGGTGGGGCTGCCTTATGAATATTTAGAACGGTACCCTCATGAATTTTCAGGGGGGCAAAGGCAGCGTATATCTATTGCCAGGGCATTATCTATTAACCCAAAAGTAATAATTGCAGATGAGCCTGTTAGCTCCCTTGATGTTTCAGTGCAGGCACAGATTTTAAACCTTATGAAATCCTTGCAAAAAAATGGGATTACCCTTATATTAATATCGCACAGTTTAGCAGTTGTTTCTAATATGTGTGAAAATATTGCAGTTATGCAAAAGGGCAGTATGGTAGAATACGGCAATACTGATGATGTGCTTTGCAAGCCAAAATCAGAATATACTAAAAACCTTTTAAAGGCTTCAGAATATACAATGATAAAATAGAATATAAATATGGAGTAATAAAATGAGCATATCTCTTTATAATACTATGACAAATAAAAAGGAAGAATTTAAGCCTATAAACGAAGGTAAGGTAGGTATGTATGTATGCGGTGTTACAGTTTATGATTACACCCATATAGGCCACGGCAGAAGTTCTGTTGCTTTTGATGTTATCCGCAGGTATTTTGAATACTGTGGCTATGATGTTACATTTGTTAAAAATTTTACAGATGTGGATGATAAAATAATCAATAGAGCCAATGAAAATAATGAGCTGTGGAGCGAGCTTGCTTTAAGGTTTATTAAAGAGCATGATGAAGATATGGAAAGCTTATATATTAAAAAGCCAACACATACCCCAATGGCTACAAAATATATAGAAAAGATGATAAACTACTGTGAAAGGTTAATAGAAAAAGGCCATGCTTATGCAGTAGATGGTGATGTTTATTTTAGGGTTAATTCTTTTAAGGAATATGGCAAGCTTTCAGGCAGAAATTTAGAAGATATGATGGCAGGGGCTAGGGTTGATGTAAATGATAAAAAAGAAAACCCTCTTGATTTTGCCCTGTGGAAAGGTGCAAAAGAAGGGGAGCCTTTTTGGGAAAGCCCTTGGGGTAAAGGCAGGCCAGGCTGGCATATAGAATGCAGTGTTATGAGTGAAGCAATTTTAGGAAGCTCTATTGATATTCACGGTGGCGGGCAGGATTTAATATTTCCTCACCATGAAAATGAAATAGCTCAGTCTGAATCTATTTCCTGCTCCACCTTTGCAAATTACTGGATACATAACGGCTTTGTTAATATTAATAAAGAGAAAATGTCTAAGTCATTAAATAACTTTTTCACAATAAGGGATATTTTAAAAATATGCCACAGTGAAGCATTAAGGCTTTTATTTTTAATGACCCATTACAGGCAGCCTTTAGAATATTCAGAAGATAAGCTAAAAGAAGCTACAGCTGCTCTGCAAAGGATATATACATTTTTAGATGAAGTAGAGCATATTAATGGCAGTAAAAAAGGCAAAAATATGGAAAAAGAAATATGCGATATGAAAGAGCATTTTATAAAAGAATTTGAAAGTGCTATGGATGATGATTTTAATACTCCAAAAGCTGTTGCTGCTATATTTGAAATAGTTAGAATAGGTAATACTGTAATTGCAGGCAAGCCAGATAATGAAACAGTGGAAAGGTTAAAAGAAGTTACATCTTACATATTTAATATTGTTTCAAAAGTTTTAGGTATTATAAATTACAGTGCAGAAGAATGGTATAAAAGCAATTTAAAAATACCTTTAGAAGAAGTGGAAGCTTTAATTGCAAGCCGTGCAGAAGCTAGAAAAAATAAAGATTTTGCCAGGGCAGATGAAATAAGGGCAGAGCTTACATCAAAAGGTATAGAGATAATAGATACAGTAGAAGGCACAAGGTTTAGAGTGTTTTAGTATTATAGGGGCAGGCGAATGCTATTAAAATATATTTTTATTTTTTAATGCGTCCTGCCTAAAGGCTCAGTATGACTTATAAGTGTGGGAATGGTTAGCTTGTAATATTAAAAACTGCTGCCATTGCAAAAAAAATATTGACAAAAGAAAATTATGTAATATAATATGAAACATGAAAAATTTTAGTTTATACTCAAAACTACAGTTTGATTTTATTCTTTCTAGCCAGTCTTGGTCTTTTCATTGGTGGCGTTTTAACGCCTAACATTTTATTTTTTTAATCATTACAGTTTAATAGTCTTATTATAATTTTACGCTATTTTTGCGTCTAAAGGTGAAATTATGTACCCAAAATTAGAAGAAATTTTATTGTTTAATAATATTTCTGCATATAAAAGAATACCTGTGTGTAAAGAAATATATGCAGATTTTACAACCCCTATTGAAGTTATGCGGATACTTAAATCAAACAGCACCCATGCTTTTTTACTAGAAAGTATTGAAGATAAAAAAACATGGTGCAGGTATACTTTTTTAGGCTTTAACCCAGTATTGGAGATAACGTCATCTAAAAAAGGAACATTTATAAAAAAAGGTGATGAGATAGTAGAATACAGCAGCCCAAAAAGTGCCATAAGAAGTGTTTTAGCCGAATATAAAAGTATGGTGATTGATAATATGCCACCTTTTACCGGCGGTTTGGTAGGCTATTTTTCCTATGAATATATAGGCTATAATGAGCCAAAACTGCACTTTAACACAAGTGATGATTTTCGCCATGTAGATTTAATGCTTTTTGAAAATGTTATAGCTTTTGATAATTTTAAGCAGAAAATATATATAATAACAGGTATAAACACAAGTGATATACATAAAAGCTATAATAGGTCAGAAAAATTAATAGAAGAAGTAGAAAATTTAATAAGGCATGGCACAAAAAAAGAAAACAAGCCATTAAAACTAACATCTAAATTAACTGCTAAATTTTCAAAAGATGAGTTTATAAATATGGTGGAAAAAGCAAAAAACTACATTTATGAAGGCGATATTTTCCAAGTGGTATTATCAAACCCACAAAAAGCAAAGGCAGAGGGCAGTTTATTTGATTTATACAGGGTTTTAAGAACAAAAAATCCTTCCCCTTATATGTTTT
>CAMEOC010000067.1 GCA_945929285.1 uncultured Mucispirillum sp. | reverse complement strand
CTCGTTTTGGCTTGCACCATTTATTGCCACATCATTTAATGGGTCATCTGTTGCTATTTCCATTCTCCATTCATTTAATTCTTCATTCCATAAGCTGAATGTAAAATTAATGTTGTGTTTATTACCTTGCTCGTCATATATTTCCTTTGCTTTATAAGCAATACCACCAGTTGCAGCTGTTACTGTGCCCTGCATAGCGTTATTGAATATAGTATTTGATTCTGTAGAACCACCAGTTGCTGTTACAGATAAGAAATCTATATTATTTCTAGCACCTTTTTCACCAGTTACTTTCATAACACCGTTTTCTATTACAACATTATCAAAAGTATTATGGCCACCGTTTAAGTCTATAAATTTTTCAAGAGCAAGCATATAATCTGCTATTGTGCTTGTAGCACCTATGGAGAAATATCCGTTATTTACTATATCTTCACCATTTATACTGCCTTTAAATTCTAATGTGGACTGGTTTTCCACAAAGTTCATATAGTTACCGTTTTCATTAAACAGGTTCATCATAAGTGTTGTTTCATCTGCTGGTGTTAAAAACTGTTCAGATGTAATAGATTTACCAATACCTAATGTGCCTGTTGTGCCTTCTGCAAACATATTATCGTTAAAGATTTCACCTTTATTTGCTTTTCTAATATTCATGCCTGTAATATTATCCACAATATTAGAGCTTGCTTCCATGGATAATGTAGCACCTGCTGTAATAGTCTGCCCTACTAAACCATTAGATAACATTTCTTTTAAAAATGGTGTTTTTGCAGTAGTTTCAATTCTTGTAAAGTGTAGAGGTGTATTAGCAGGAACACCACCATGTACTACACTTAATTGTCCTGTTGCATTATTTATATTTACAGTTGCAGCTGTAAAACCTCTAGCTCGTAAAGCAGTTTGTAACCTTTGTGTTAAAACAGTTGCATTTGTAAATACTGCTGTTGCTGCAGGCACCGCATTGCTCATACCATTACCTGCACCATCATATTCTAATATAATTGGGTTTTGACCATCTACATAGAATACAAGCCTTTCACCATCCTGCATGTGCATTGTATTTGTTGTTAAATCTACCAGTGTGTTTTCTGGAGTATCTTCAAAATTATAAACTATTCTACCTTTACCAGAAATTGGTTCCACATCTAAAGTAGACTGAACACTGTTTAATATTTTTGGGTTAACAATATTATTGTTTCCATAAGTATTAAAAGAGTTATCAAATATCATTTTTAAGTATGTATTTGGTTCTAAAGTAGAGCCCATTGCTTTATGTAATGTGGCTTCACCAAAGCTCATATCAAAGTTTGAGCCTGTTACCGAAAAGCTTAATTTATTACCATCAAGACCAAATGCTATACTGTTTGTTACAGGTACACCATTAACTTGTTTACCTTGTAACTCTCTATTTACTGCATCTGTTATAAGCCTGCCAAGCTCTTGGATAGTGTGGAACTGACCAGGAGCAGATGGGTTTACATTTTCAGTATAAGTAAATGGTCCAATATTTAGTGTTACTGCTGCTGAGCCAGTAGGTGCATAAACTGTAATGCCTGGGAAAGATATACCTTCGCCTTCTCTTAGGCCAAAGTCGTTATCTAAAAACTCTGCATTAAAGCCGTTTGGCACAATGCCACCATTTATAGAGTTTGAGATTCTATCTGTTAATTCATCAATAGATTTAAAATCTTCTTTATATGTTACTTCCCTTTGGTAGCTTATTTCATCAGAATATTCTGTTTTACCTGCTTTATATGTTGTAGCAAGTGGAGAAAGTAGTTTTGCAAGCTGAGAAGAACCGCTTATGCCTTGCATTTCAAATTCATGGCCATAGTTTGCTTCAATTGCAAATCTGCCATCTTTAAATGTCATAGTTGCAATAGGAGTACCATTTGTATTTTGTGCTGTTCCTACATGTTCTGCTGTTGCTTGAGCAAATATATTGTTTACTTCCTGCAGGAAATCTTCAATAGAAGTATATTTACCGTCGTTTAAAGAACCGCCACCAAGAGAGCTGTAGTTTAATGAATATGTAGAACCGTTAATTCTGAAAGTTACATTACCATTAAGCTCGCTTATGCCTAAAGCTGTTCCGTTTTTATCTGAAAGCTCGCTCATAGGAGTGTAAAGAGATGGGTTAGCAGAAATTCTTACTTTTTCGCCGTCTGCTAAGTCCATAGCTGCACCGCTGGAGCTAAGCATAGAACCTACATCTTGTTTAGCTGAAGCTTGAGTTAAAAGTTTACCATAAGTTACAGTAGAAGCTGTTGCATTTGTATCTAATGCACCTGCCATATTAACTTGTGTAGAAGCTTTTGGTTTCATAACCTGGTAGTTTGTGCCTAAAACTATATCGCCTACGCCTACTTGTTTATTCATAATACCAGTATCCGGGTCTGCCATCCAGCCTTGAACTCTGTAACCTGATGGGGTAGTTAAAGTGTTTGAGTTATCAAAGTTAAAGTCCCCTGCACGAGTGTAGTAGTTTTCGCCAACACCTTCGCCACGAACTACAAAAAAGCCTGTTCCTTGAATAGCTAAGTCTGTTGTGCTTTGGGTAGATTTTACAACCCCTTGAGCAAATATATTATCAACTGCTGCTAAATATACACCGTTACCAACTTGGCGAGGGTTAATACCGCCTCTTGAATCTGTTGGAGTTTTACCACCAATTAATGTCTGGCTCATTAAATCTTGAAAAACTGCCCTTCCCATTTTAAAACCAATAGTGTTTACGTTTGCAATATTGTTACCTAATACATCCATTGATTTTTGGTTTACATCTAAACCACTTACTGCATTATACAATGACCTTAACATGAAAGCACCTCCGAAATGCTTTTGAAAGTAAAATCCAGCGCTCCTTCCAAATTTTACTTTAATTCTTTTAATTTTTTCTTTTATTTTTTATTTTTTTATCTTATTTTGTATTTTCCTAAATAGGATTTTTTCATATTTTTTTCAGTTTCTGTTGAGCCACCTTCTTCAGTGCCTGCTCCTGATTCACCAGAGCCTCCAGAGCCAGAACCACCTGAGCCTTCCCCACCAGAACCATCATCTGGTTTTGGGTCGTATACAGAGTATACATATTCGCTGGAAACAGCCCCTGTACCAATATCAAAGTATAAAACGCCACCAGACATTTTAACACCTTGAACAATACCTGTGCCGTATTCCTGCACTTCTATTAATTCGCCGCTTGTGTTATAAGCCTGCACTTCAAAATAGAATGTGCCGTCTGGAACTTCCACACCACCTACACCTTTTCCGTCCCAGTGGATAATGTTTTCGCCACTTACTAAATCTTTATCTGGTTTTACTACTGCAACCACAGCACCTTCTTCGTTATAGATGTTAATCTGTGATTTGCCAGAAGCTGCATTATCTGCCAGGTAAAAGGAAATGTTTTTAAGGCTGTCGCCACCAACTGTAACAGTATTTGTTTGGTATTCTATTTCTTTACCAATAAAACCAGCACCTGCTGTTAATGAGCTGTTGTTATATGACTGCATAGCTAAAAACTCTAACATTTTTTCTAAAGATGAGTTCATAGTTGTCATCTCATTTAATTGAGAAAATGCAGTAGTCTGGCTCATAAACTCAGCATTATCTGTTGGGTTTAAAGGGTCTTGGTTTTGTAACTGTGTAACTAACAGGTTTAAAAAATCCTGTTGGTCTAATGTAGAATCCCCTACGCCATCTTTCTTACTGTTTTGTTGTTGAAAAACTGTTGTTGGTTCAAGTTTTCCTAATAAGTTTGGTTGCATTTTTTTCCTCTTACTTTAAGCATAAATGCCTGATGTCTTTTTATTAGCAACTTCTATGCCAACTTCCAAATCATTTCCATTATCTTTAATATTTCTACCTTTTTGTTGTGACTGCCTGCCGGCTCTTTTGCCCTGCTCATCACCACTTTGCCCTTTACTCATGGTATCATTAAAGGCAAACTCCATATTATCAATAACTATGCCTTTTTCAGAAAGCTGATTTTTAAGCATATCACTTTGAGCCATAATTAATTTATGGCTTTGTTCGTTATCTGATAAAAATTTTGCTGTAATTTTACCGCCAGTTTCAGATAACTGAATTTGTAATTTACCTAAATTTTCAGGTGTTAACACAACAGTTAATTTAGACTGACCTTTACTAACTGAAGAATGCATAGTGCGAACAAGCCTTTCAATATCCCTAACATCTTTCACATTATAAGGTGTGGCTGCTTCACGAGCCTGAGCTGTTTCAAATTTTGCACTGGCTTCACTATTTGATTTTAAAAAGTAGTTGAAATTATTTCCCTTTTCTTGATTAGATGCAGAAACATTTTCCCCTGCTTTGTTTTGCATAACAGTAAACTCTTTTTGTGTGTTATTATTAGCATTGCCTTTAGAAGTATCCATTAAGTTTACACTGTTTGCTTTAGCTTCTGCTTTTTCCTGAGCTATACCTCTCAGGCTTTCGCTAACTTCCACATTTACAGCTTTAAATTCTTTTTTAATATCTTTAGCAGTTAATACATCTGTTTGTTTTACTGTATCTTTTGATATTTTCTCTGCTGTCTCTTGAAGTTTTACACTTTCTTTATTGTCTTTACTTTCAGTTACTTTAATATTTTCTTCACTTAATTTTTTAATAATTTCTTCTGCTTTATTATTTCCTGCATTTTTATTAGTATTATTTTCTACAACACTTTCTTTTACTGTGCCTTGTTTTGCTTCTGTGCTTTTTTCTTCCACTAAAACATCATCATCTAATGCTATTTTTGCAGTTTCTGCTTCATCAGAAGTTAATAGGGTATTGCTTTCTTCTTCTGCCACATTATTATTTTCAAGGGTGGTAAGTTTAGCTTCATTTTCTACATCTGCCTCGTTTTCAATTAATGGAGAAATATTTTCCCTATTTGTTTCATTACTAACTTCTACCACATTTTCTAATGGTTTGCTTTCATTTACTGCACTTTTTAAAACTGCAACAATATCTTTTGCTAAAGTAATTTTTTCATCACTTGAGCCTGTATTTTCTGCTTCGTTAACTGCTTTATCTATAAGTGAAGCTATATTATTTATAATTTCAGATAATTTTTTATTATCTGCTTTCATATTTTCATCACTTACAGTTTCAGCTTCTGCTTTAATTTCTTCACTATCTGTTTCTGCTGCTTTTTTCCCTGTTAATATTTCAAGCCTTTCTTTTAATACATTTAATGCACTATCCAGGGAACTTTCATCGCTGTTTTCCATAAGTGCTTCACTTACTTTTGATAATATAGCAGCATCATCTAATGAGTTTACATTTAAAAGCTCTAAATTAGATGAAGCATTATTTAAGTAATTATTAAGGTTTGATATTTCATCTTCAGGTAAATTAGAAAGCCCTGCAATTATATCTTTTAACGCCTGTTTTAATACATCACTTAATTCCAGTTTTTCTATTAACTGCTCAAGCTCCACATTTTCTTTGCCAGCACCTTCTAATGTTTTGCCTTTAGAGGAAGTTTGAAGTAAAAGAAGAATATCTTTAATGGAAATTTTTTCTTTTAAAGCTTCTTTTGTAATATTAACTTCGCCTGCTTCCTGTGGATTTTTTTCTAAAACAATACCAGCCTGCTCTTTTAAGCCTTTAACATCTTTTTTCTCAAAAACATTTTTTCCGTCTATATTGTTTTCTTCTTTTCTATTTTTTCTGCCCACATTATTATCATTATTATATGATTTATTCTCCACTGCTTCATAAGCCTGCCTGTCTTCATCATACCTGTTATCTTTTGCCCTTTTTACATAAGGGGAAGTATTATTTTTTTCAGTATAAGAAGTTTTTTCCTGATAATCATAAGATGATGAAGCATTTTTTTCCATATATGAAACAGAAGTATTTTTTTCTGAATATGGCTTAATATCTACTTCATTACTGCTAAAAGAGTTTGAAAACATACTTGTTTGGGCTTTCATATCCTCCATTAAAGATTTAAAAGATTCCCCTGCATTATCAGTATTTTCTGATATAACAGGTAATAATGTCTGGCTGTTGTTTGCTTTGTTTGCTGCTAAGGTATTTATCATAGTCAAACCTCCACGCACTTTTATAAGCAAAAAACAAGCCAAAATTGTAGTTTTAATTTGAAAGGAAAATAAATTAATGAAAAAATAAGATTATTTTACAGTTATATTTTGTAAATATTTTATGTAAATTCTATTATTTATATACTTCATTGCTGTTTCTTTATATTTTTCTATGCTGTTTATATT
>CAMEOC010000066.1 GCA_945929285.1 uncultured Mucispirillum sp. | reverse complement strand
CTTCCATTTCTATTGTACGGGAAAAAGAGTTTGGCACTATGGAACTTTTACTGGTTTCGCCTATGAAGCCTGCCTATATTATTATATCTAAAATAATACCTTACTTTTTAATATCTACTATTAATTTACTTACTATTCTTATATTAGCCGTATTTTTACTGGATATTCCCATAAAGGGAAACCTTATACTTTTAATAGGCGTTTCATTTTTATTTATATTTTTATCTTTATCTGTGGGTATATTAATATCCGGCTTAGTTTCCAACCAGGCTGCTGCTATGTTGATTTCTGGTATGGGTATGATGATGCCTGTTATGCTGCTTTCTGGTATGCTTTTTCCCATAGATAGTATGCCATTATTTTTGCAGATTATATCTGATATTGTGCCTGCTTCATGGTATTTTACAGCTGTGAAAAAGATTATGCTTGAAGGCCAGGGGCTTTTAAATGTGGCAAAAGAAATTGGTGTGCTTAGCTTTATGTTGCTGCTTTTAATTGCTGGCAGTGTGAAAAGTTTTAAAGTTAGGCTGGGGTGATTTATGCTGAAATTTTTACTGGAAAAAGAATTTAAACAGTTTATGAGAAATCTTGTTATGCCTAGAATGGTGCTTATTATGCCCCTTGTAATGATGACTATTTTCCCCCTTGCCACAAACAGAGAAGTTAAAGATATTACTTTTGCCGTTGTTGATAATGATAAAAGCATATATTCCCAAAACTTAATTAATAAAATAACATCTTCTGGTTATTTTTTATTAACAAGCTATAATAATAACTATAACGAAGCCTTAAAGGAAATGGAAAAAGGTAAAGCATATATTATACTTGAAATTGAAAAAGATTTTGAAAAAAATATAGTAAAAGAAAAAACTGCTAATATAATTATTTCTGCCAATGCAGTTGATATTTTTAAGGGCAGTGTTGGGGCAAGCTATCTTTCAAATATTATATATGATTACAGCTTAGAATTAAATGAGAAATTAAATTTTTCTGCCACCCCTTTAATAAATATTATTCCCCTTAATAAATTTAACCCTACACTAAACTATAAAAATTTTATGATTCCTGCTATCATGGTTATGCTTGTTACTATGATTACATGCTTTTTGCCTACATTAAATATTGTTAGTGAAAAAGAAAAAGGCACTATGGAGCAGATAAATGTTACCCCTGTAAATAAGTTTATTTTTATACTTTCAAAACTTATACCTTACTTAATTATGGGGATAATTGTTTTTACTATATGTATTATAATTGCAAAATATATGTATCACTTAGAAGCAGGCAGTGGAGTTTTTGCCCTTTATGCTGTTACATTAATATATGTATTTGTTTCTTCAGGCCTTGGGCTTATTATTTCAAATTACTCTTATTCTATGCAGCAGGCTATGTTTGTAATGTATTTTTTTGTTATGCTTTTATTTTTTATGAGCAACCTTTTTTCACCTGTTGCCTATATGCCTAAATGGGCTCAAGTGATTGCAGCTTTTAACCCACTGCAGTATTATGGTGAAGCTGTAAGAAGCATATATTTAAAAGGGGCTTCTATTTCAGAGCTTTATATGGAATTTATCATACTTATAATATTTGCTGTTGTATTAAATATTATGGCAGTGTTAAGCTATAAGAAAAGTGAGTAGGGGCAATAATACCCCCATTAACTACTTATTTTTATCTTTTTTAATATTTTTAATATCATCTGCTATTTTATTAACAGAATCTTCTGTGGTTTTTTCAATACTATCTACAATATTTTTAAAAAACTTATCAGTTGTTTCTTCCTGTTGAGATTTTTTTCCTGCTTTTTCTTCACCTGCATATACAAATGAAAAAGCCATTGCTAAAAATATTATTGATAAAAATATAATTACTTTTTTCATACTAAAACCCTTTTTATTTATTAAGTGCTTTTTCTACTTTCTCATCTGCCTTATCAAGTGCCTGCTCCACAGCATTATCTGCCTTATTTAAAGCACTATCTACCATGCTGTCTATTTCTGCTTGAGAAAAGAAAATACTTCGCACAATAAATGCTATTACTGCTAATACAATTAATGCAATAATTACTTTTAATACTTTACCCATTTTTTTCCTCCAATACTTTTAAATCTTCTTTATAATTTATATTTACAAAAATTTCCCTGCTAAAGCCTGCTTTTAATATTTTTTCTTCCTGTATATATAAAATATTATGGTTTTCTAAAGATTTTATTAATTTATAATTTTTATTATTATAATCTTTTTCCATAGATTGCAAAACATTTCGTTTATATATAGCAATTAAGGGATAATGCTTATTATTTACTACAGGTATTACCCCTTGAAAGCTTTCAAGATTACTATACAAAAATTTAAAAAAATCAAAAGTAATAAGGGGGCTGTCTGCAGAAAGAATGAAAATATTTTCATATTGTGCATATTTTGCTGCAGTTAGCAAACCACTCATGGGGCACACTTCATTATATTCATCTTCTATATATTTTACACCCTTTATAAATGGCTTATACTTTTCTTTATTTTTTGATATATGTATAACATCATCAGAAATTAAAAGCCCGCATTCTAAACCGTATTTATAAAGTGGTGTGCCATTAAGCAAAGCTTTTGTTTTATCATCATTAAAACGCCTGCTATTGCCACCGCTTAATAAGGCAAAACTACATTCCATTAACCAAATACCTGGTCTGCATTAAATATATATGCTGAAAGCTCTGTGCCTTTTGCCACTGTGCCTACCATTTCGTTTGTAAATTTTGCATAAGCATTGGCTGAAACTAAAGATTCTATTATGTGAGAATCCTGCGTGGTAAATGGGTAAGCGTAAAGCCTGCCCTGCTCTATAACTATTTTTACCCTGTCAAACTGCACTCTGCCTTTTTTCTTAATAACATCTGCACCTAAAAATACACTTATTGGTTTATTGCGGTATTCTTTTAAGCCCATCATTTTCTGTATTGCTGGCTTTACATAGTAAAAGTTGCAAAACATAGCACTTACTGGGTTGCCAGGGCATGCAAAAACTGGCGTATTTCCCATAAACCCAAAGGCCATGTGCTGTCCTGGTTTTTGGTTTATTTTATTGAAAAGCCACTTTATACCAAGCTCATCTGCTATTAAGTTCATATAATCAAAATCTCCTGCACTAATGCACGCAGAAGTTACTACCATATCAAAATTATTTAACGATTTAAAGGTATTAAGCAGCTCATCTTTATCATCTTTTATAACACCAATATATGAAACTTCTGCCCCCAGCTGAGTAAAAAACTGGTATGCCATTTGGCCGTTGGAATCAAATATCATATCTGGGTTATCCTGGTTTGCAGGGTCTGCTATTTCGCTTCCTGTGGAAATTAAAGCAATGCGGGGTTTTCTATAAACTGATGTATAAAATATACCCGCTGAAACATACCTGCCTATATGGTATGGGCTTATTTTCTCCCCTATTCTATCTATCACATCACCTGCTTTTAAATCTTCCCCTTTATACCTAACACAAAAGCCGTTTTTAACTTTTTGGGGAATATTAACCTGCTCTTTTCCGTTATCTGTTAGCTCATGTTGAATTACACTATCTGCACCGTTTGGTAAAAAAGCTCCTGTCATTATTCTATAACATTCTCCACTTTCTATGGATAAGCCTGCTACATTATCACCTGCTGCAATTACTCCTTTTACTTTTAATACAGCACCTTCATCTTTTGTATCTGCTGATTTTATAGCATAGCCGTCCATTGCAGAAGTATCAAAAGGTGGCAGGTTTCTGCGAGAAATGATTTTCTCTCCTGCAACTCTATTTAAACTTTCAAAAATTGATATACGCTCAAGGCCTAATGGTTTTATATTTTCAAGGACAATTTCTACTGCCTTATCTGCTTCTAATGTCATAAAAACTCCATTACAATTTTATAATCACATAATATATCATTTTATATATAAAAAGGCAAATATGATTTATGATAATGCAAGCTCTCCAGCATATTCTGCATGAAGTTTTGTGGTATCAAAAACTGGAATATCTACATCATTATCAGATATTAACAGCACAATTTCAGTGCAGCCTAATATAACACCTTCTGCACCATTATTTTTAAGTTTATTTATAATTTCTATAAATTTTTCTTTTGATGATTTATTAATTTTGCCACGGCATAGCTCATTAAATATGGTATTATTTATTATTTCCATATCATCATTTTCAGGCACTAAAACATTTATACCTTTTTCCTGCAATATTTTCTTATAAAAATCCTGCTGCATTGTATATTTTGTTCCAAGTAGTATAATATTTTTTAAGTTTTTCTCAATTATTGCTTTATATACTACTTCTGCAATATGGATAAGTGGAATATTTATATTTTCCTGCACCATATCTGCAACTTTATGCATAGTATTTGTGCATATAAATATATAATCTGCCCCTGCTGTTTCCAGCTTTTTTGCAATATTAGATATAATCTTTCCACTTTCTTCCCATCTGCCTTCTATCTGCAGTTTATTTATTTCATCAAAATCTACACTATATAATATACACTTACAGGAATGCAAACCACCTGCTTTATTTCTAACATACTCATTTATTAATTTATAATATAAGGCAGTGCTTTCCCAGCTCATGCCACCTATTAAACCTATTGTTTTCATACTGCACCTTTTATAACAAAAAAAGCCTGCAAAAAATGCAGGCTCAATATATCTTCAAGCTTTAAATTATTAAAACTAATATTTTTGAACTTTAAAAGTTTCAATTAAGTTTAAATCTTCTAAAAGACTATATAACCTGTCATCTTTAACATAAACATGTATAGGTACTTTATCTTGAAATATAACTTTTATAAAAAAACCAATAACAGATGAAGTCATGGAAAAACTCTCAGGAGTTTTTACAATAATACTTTTGCTGCCTTCTTGAATACAAGCACTTACATTATCTTTAATTGATTGATAATCCGCTGTATTTTTAATGTTGCCACTAATAACTATTTCCGAACCATTCCTGCGTATTTCCATTTTATACCTCTTTTATATATTAATTAATCAACCTTTATACCAATAAAAATCTCTCTCCTGTCTTCTGAGAAGAAAAATATATCTGTATAATAGTCTATAATTTTAATACCCCTTCCGTTAAACTTTGTGGTATCACCAATGGCATTTCTAAAAACACTAACTGGATAACCCACGCCTTCATCTCTCACACTAACAATAAGATATCTACTACCAACATCATCACATAATACATATCTTATATTGATAAGTCTATCACACATTTTTTCTTTTTTCAAGAGTTCTTCTTCATAAATTCCATTTTTTATTAATTCATGCTTTATTTCAAATGTAATAGCAAGGTTGCCATGTTCGTAAGCATTCATCATACATTCTGAAAAAGCTGTAAAAAATGAATCATATTTTTCCACATCTATATCGTTTGCTATCATTTCCTGGCGAATAATTTCTGAAACACCGTCAATTTTATCATACTGGGTTGGTATGCTGAAAGTTTTTTCAGTAATAATATTTGTAAATGGGCGCCTCATAAAAAATACTGTGGAGTCATCTCCGTAATGGTCTAGCCTGTCATTTACATTACCCATAAAGTTTTTAAGTAATGGAGATGATGCAAAATCATCATTTAAGAATGTGGAATAAAGTATTTTATCGGTTGTTTCAGTTTCTACTATACCGTCTGTAAATAACCCAACTTTCACAATATCAGAAAGCTCTACACTATCTATTTTCACATCTGCCCCGTAAGGCATAATAGGCAGGTTATTTGAACGCAGTTTTTCCACAACACCGTTTTTTAACTGGTATAATATCCTAGGCATAGAAAATGAAGCATAGTATAACTTATTTTCTGCTAAATCAAAATATGCAAACATACCACACAATATTTCATCTTCTAAAAGATTTTCACGCATAAAGTAAACACAGCTTTCCACTATGCGTTTTATATCTTCCTGGCCTGATTTATTTTGGCGTTTACACTGCTCTTTTATAACAAAATTTACAATGGAAACAGAAACCATAGAAGTAATAGAAGCAGATACTCCCTTACCCATAGCATCTGCAATAAATATTAAAATATTGCCGTTATCTAAAACCCTGCATGTGTAAGTATCACCACTAACTATATCTAAACTTTTGTAAAATACTTCCAACTGCCAGCCGTTTTCTGTAACAGGGTTATCTCCTTTATAAAGATATTTTTTAAACATATCATTTCGCATAATATGCAGCTCTTTTTT
>CAMEOC010000065.1 GCA_945929285.1 uncultured Mucispirillum sp. | reverse complement strand
ATAAGGAATATTATTTTCAAGCTTAATAATATCATAAGCTGCTTCTTCATATGGGTGGGCTTCTTTCATAGCTTTTATAACATTATTTATATCTTTTTTAAACACTACGGTTTCAATTTTTACTTCATCTATAACTTGAGGTTCTAATACTTCCCCCACAAAAGGTTTTGCTTTTTCAAGTGGAGTAAAAAGCCCTGCCCCTTCAGCTATAAAACCGCAGGAAGAATAATTGCCATATAATGAGCCAGCCCCTGCATTTGTAATAGCATTAAAAACCTGGTCTTTAAAATCATACGGGGTAAAAACAGCAAACTTATATACTTCTTCTACACCTTCTACACTTAAATAACCATTTTCAATTTCAGCATTTAAAAGGCTGCATATATAATCATTTGTGCCATTATCTGCAATATCTATGTTTGTATGATAGCTTAAAATATCTAGATTACCTTTTATGGCAGTAACAGCTTTTTTATAGTTTAAGTTAGTAACATCTATACCTTTGCACTCGTAAAAAAAAAGGGGGTGATGAGTAACCAATAACTCACACCCCTTTTCAATTGCTTTTTCAATGATATTATATTTTGCATCTAAACTTAAGGCTATTTTAGTAATCTCTTTATTGCCAGTAAAAACCTGTTTACCAGAAAAATCCCACTTGGACTGTTTACTGATATCAGCAAAACCATACTCTAAAAAATGAATAATATCGTTAGTAGTTGCCATAATATAAGTTTATACACCTCCTTATACTAAAAAAATAAAAGGGGAGTAAAAACTCCCCTAAATGGGCCAACTAGGACTTGAACCTAGGACCTACCGGTTATGAGCCGGTGGCTCTAACCAAACTGAGCTATTGGCCCTCATTACTATCAGGAAGTACTTTATCTCAAATTTTTTTTATTTTGTCAAGCACTTTTTTTAAAAAAATTTATTTTTTAAAATAAAAAATTTTTTCCACCATAATACTAATTATTAATATGGTTTTTTGTAGTAAAAGTATGATTTGTTACCTGCTTTATATTCATATACTGGTATACCATATTCTTTTAACTTATCTGCCCTTATAAATACTAACACTGGACCTGTAGCCTCTACCCTCTCACCATATTCTTGAAAATATGGATTAACTGCTATGAAATCAGTATTATTCTCTGTGGTAATAAATTCTATATAATAATGATTATACCAAATTAACTGATAATCACGTATTTCATGACCATCTACCTTAGGGATATATGTGGGACGCATTATTACTCTTTCTAACCAGTCTTTCTCATAAACCAGTTTATATTTATAGCCTGATAATTTACCTGCATATGAAGCTTGAAATAACTCGGTATCATTCTTATCATATGGGACATACTTGCCATTTTTTAAAACTTGCACTACTTTATCATCTTGCATTTCTGTTCCTGTATATCTTAATGAAAATTGATTATTCTTTTTATCTATTTCTACATAATCAAACTCCATTGAACCTGAACTTGTTGAAAATTTATATGCTGTATAGCATTTTTTACCTCCAAAGATACCTCCAGGTGCTCCAAAAACCATATCTTTACATTCATGTTCTGGGTTATACCTAATCTCCATATGAGGAACTATCATATTATCTAACCTTATCCATTTACCTGTTAGGTTATCTGGAAAGTCTTGTGGCTTATCCTTACATAAGGCACTATAGCTTACTGGATAAAATAGTGGTAACAACAAAAATAATATTGATAAAAAAATTGCTCGCATTATAAGCTCCTCCTAGTTATATTATTTCTAACGAACATTACGCCTAACTTCTGTTACAACGTAACGTAAACCTTTATAGTTTGTTCCTTTTAAAAAATTACATTCTTCCCGTAAGGTATTTTCATCTGATGCTCCATCTTTTTCTTTGTCAGCATCAACATCATAAAATATATACTCTGGAACTCTATTAGAATCATATTTTCTACCAACTATCACTACAAAATGGTCTGTAGTATAGGCTGGCTCATTATAACGTTTATTCTGTGATATTCTCTTATCAAAACGTTTGTCAACACCTATAAGCACTGGATAACCTTTTTCAAGCTCACTATCTATATACTCTAAAGCATACTGTAAGTTTTCTGGTATTGGTTCTAGATAAATTTCTTGTTTCGTTTCATCAAATGAACTATATTTTGCTTTAATATCATCAATAATTTCTGGACCTTTTATATCTACTTCTGATGTTCTGGGCTTGAACTTAAACTCACGGTATTTTTCAAATGCTAAAATAAATACAGATACAGTATCTTTATCACCCTTATTAATCTTTATTTTTTCATAATCAGTTAATCGTTGTCCACTTCTTTCTATACCCGCACTATTTAATATTTTATCACAAGTTATTTTACAATCGGTACTACCTTTTTGCGACTGCCATTTAACTCCATTAGAGTTTGAAGGGTTTGCCCTTAAATCTATATCAAGCAAATATGATACTTGCAGTTTTATAGGAACAACTTTATCTTTTATATAAATATCATCATTTTTTTGGATTATCAACTTATAAAATAAACTTATAAATTCATTATATTTATTATATAAATTTATACCATATGTGCTTTCATAATTTTTACCACCATGTATTTTATAATCTTTTATATAATCATTTTCATTACTATCAATAGGCTTGAACGTTATATATTTATTATTTATATTACCCATGCTGTTATCTTTTGCATTATCTACATAGTTATTTTCATTTGATTTATCATTATTTCCTTTGCTGCCTTTACTATTTTTATTATTAGCATTTTGCTTAATATATGTTTCTGGAATACTTATGTAATATTCACCTTCCTCCACACATAAAGAAAGTTCATCATAATAAAATTTAGGCTTAAATATAGAATTTAGCATAGGATAATCCATAGGGTTAAATATAGAATACAATGGGTCATCAACAGCAAATATTTGGTTTTTACTATTTTCTGCCCATAAGCTACTTTTGGAATAGCCACTTCTTGCCACAAATTCATAAACTGTTTTATTATCAATATTATTTTTAATATATAATTTCTTTCCGTTAAAAAATAATGATACTGGCTGCTGTATTTCAAATAACTTAGGTTGACCATAAAAATGCCCTTTGTAAAATGCACAAATTAATACAGAATGTAATATATATGTTTTATCAAAGTTATATTCTAAAACTTCTCCTTTTATGGTTTTTATAGCTTGATAGTAAGCTCCAGACTCTTTTAATATATCTTCTGCTGATTTTGTATCATCTGTACTATTATTTGTATTATTATTTTGGTCGATTGGAATTGCACTAATTATTTTATCATAATCTTGCTTTTTATGATATATTATAACCCATTCTATTTTATTACAGTCAATGTGATAAGGGTTATTAAATTTTGCATACATTTTAACACTATTATAATTTTGTTGTAATACTTCTATAGAGTTAATTGTTAGCTCTTTACTTTCTGCAGGAAAATTTAGTATGGCACTATCATCAAAAAGAGGGTTACCTTCACTATCAAAAATAGAATTTTTTATTTTCTTGATAATATTATTAATATATTGTTTTCTATATGATTTATCTTCTTCATTACTATCTTTATTAGCTTCAACACTGTAAAGCTCTTTTATTTTTAATGCATCTTTATAAAAAAGTGAATAAGGAAATATGTTTACTTCCATTTCTTTGTTTATTATCTCACTTCTTTTCCACGCTTCAGGAACTTGTATTAATGGTTCAGCTCCCATTGCAGGCATACCGTTTGAATTATAAAGTGGGTAAATTTTCTTATCATTATCCATGTATAACCATAAAATATAATCGTTTTCTTGTATACCTTCTACCACATTAAGCCCTTCACCTGTTGCTGAAGTTTCTAATGATAATATTGTAATACTATTTTGTGGCTGCTTATCTTTATCTATATCTATTTGATAATCATTTAATATTGTTGATTTAAAATTATAATGTAATGGCAAATCACCATTATTTATAATAATATTCCTAGTTGTTTTACCTTGTAGTATACCTATATGGTTTATTATTATACCTTTTGTATAATTATGGATAACTTCATCATTATCACTAGAATCTTTAGATTCTTGTTGTTTAATTTTATGAAAATATTTATTAGATAGTGATATTTTACCAACAAACCATAATGTTTTATCATATGGTGTAAAATTAAACTTATATATTAAATATTCTACTATCCGTTCTTTATTATCTACCATCTCCTCCTTTTGTTTATAAGTAACACTACCCGCTATAATTTCACCTGTTACTGGGATATGTAAATATGAAATTAAACTATCAATATCATTTTTATCAAACAATATCTTGTCATCAACCTTAGCATTAATTGTTAATTCAAACTTACCATTTGTAATAGTGCTTGGCCCATCTTTTGCATTCATGGCACCACCATATAAGCAAATACCACCTTTAGAATACAATGCAGTAGTATAACTATTAGCTAAAACAATTTTATCTGGTGTTAAATCTGCATTAAATTCATTATCACACTTTAGATATTTATTATAATTAAGGAAAATTATTGTTTTATTTTTATAACTTATATGTATACGGCTGTATTGCGGATAATATAATACTTCATCATATTCATTTCTAGGAGTGCCACATTTATAAGCTAAACCATATTTGGATATTGATTCTTTTATAGTATATTTGCAAGATAATTTAATTAAACTTTCATCATCTATATCATACCAAAAAAAAGTACATCTATCATTTTGACCACTTTCTAAACCATCTAAATTAATTACAAAATCTGTCTGTTTATGCTCATAACTATATAAGATTATTATGATATCTACATCTTTTTGCTCTGGCAGTATGTTTTTTATAGACTGCTGTACACTATCATAAACTTGCAGTATAATAACAATTCTATTATCTTTTCCCTTTATTGGAGAATATATTATTTTATCACGAAAATATGAAATATTAATATTCGGTATTGTAAACACATTATTTATAGAAACATTAAAATATTTTCCTGATTCCCGTTGTTCACCAAAAGCATGCATAGTTGCATTAATTTCTTCTACATAATTAGAATAACTATTTAAAAACTTATTAAATAGTTTTTCGTAATAATCATATAAATTCAACCTATTATGATGGGTTAATCCTTTCTTTATAATTTTATTTTCCAATCCAATAAAAATACCATATAATGTATCTTCTTTATCATTGACAATAAATTTATCTATATTTAATATAGAAAATAATTTGATACATTCTTGCATAAAGCTATTATAGTACTCATTTTCAAGAAGAATATTTATATCTAATATACTAAAAAAATAAAATAATTTATCAAACTCGTTTTTAGGTTTAACACTTGCAGTTGCAATGTATACATGAAAAAAGCTGAAAAGAATTAAATTATATCTATCAGTTAGTAAATCATTTTGTTTTCTATAATCATATTTTTTATATTTAGTAATAAAACTGCTAAGAGCAGTACGATAATCTTTATGCATAGTAAAAATTTTAGGTTCACGATAAAAAAGAGATACAAGCATAATGGCAAGCTTATCTAAATCAAGTACATTATCATATGTATTATTTATTGGATAATATTCATTATCATTGCTATGATTTACCCTATTTAAAAAACATTTTAAAACGGTTTCCATAAAGCGTAAATATTCAAATGAAGGATTTATTGTATTTAAATAAGTATCTTCAGATGTTAACTCTTCAGTATTATCATCATTTTTAGACTTATTTCTATCTGTATCTTTATCCTTAGGCCTGCTATTCTCTTGATATTTATCTTGCCTTTCTTTTATTAATTTATTTTTATCCGTTAAAATAATATTATATAATTTGTTTGCATAAAATATAAACATATCATAAATAAAGTCATTTATAATATCTGTAGAAGCCGTTTCATTAAAGACAATAAATTTACTAGATTTGGTATATTTCCACTTCATATATTGGATATTGTTATCTAAATTTTTCAGGGGATTATTTTTATCTTTATTTTGATTTTTATCTAACTTTATAAAGAAGTTGTTTTTATTGTTATAAGCTTTTTGATTAAATTCCAAATAGTTACTATTAGTATATTGGCTAATGAATTTTGGGTCAAGACTTTCAGGGTGCCATATACATATTTTATCAGCAATAATTCCATACAAACTCATTATATAATTTGTTATTTTATTTTTCATAAAACACCTGTAGGGAATAGTTTATTATTACATAAATAAATATAAAATGTCAATATTATAGGTCATTACACTTTCATCAGGTAAGGTAAAATCTAAAAACGATTGCAACATTTTAAACAGTCGTCTAAATTCTCAT
>CAMEOC010000064.1 GCA_945929285.1 uncultured Mucispirillum sp. | reverse complement strand
TATATGGCTCTATTTTTTTTGTGAAAGCTTTTGAACGGGTTAAAAAAGTATCCCCCGCTGTAAAAAACTCTGTTTCACCAGAAAACTGCCAAATATTATACGGGGTATTATTTTCTATGGTAAAATTAATCTGTATAATATTATCATCACCTATATTTGTGGTAATATCTTTTATAACAATATCTTTTGAAAAATGGTTTGTATTTTTAAAAGTTTTTTCTATATTATCAAGTATTTTTGTAACATTTCTATCGCTTTTTCTTTCGTCATCCAGCTTATGCTTAAGCATTTTTTTATATTCTTCTATAATCTGCTCTGGAGTTTTGCCGTTTAGCTTTTTATATAAATTTTCAGCAGTTATGGCTTCATCGCCACTTAATATATAGCCAGCTTCAAAAGCCCTTGGTAAATAAAAGGATATAGGGCCTTTAATATAAGAACAAACTGTAGAATTTATTTGAGTGCATACAAGGTTTATACCGTTTTGAAATGTATAAAAATCTTCTGCTGTAATAGGCACCTGCATAATGTTTACCTTTTCTTTTTTACAGCCTGTTATACTTATAAATACCAGCACCACAAGTAATAATATTATTTTTTTCATCTATTGCCTCAAGGTTTTAAAATAGTTTTTAAATTTATCACATATTAACCATATAAATCAAGTATATTTAAAATATTTAATTATAATCTCTTGACAATATGGGCTATTGTTATTACATTATCTTTGGCACTCGCAAGAGTTGAGTGCTAATAATTGTTAAGACATTTTAAATTAGGAGATAAATTTATGGCACAGACTATGGAGTTTAAAACAGAAGTATCTAAGTTATTAGATATTGTTATCCACTCGCTTTATTCCAATAAGGATATATTTTTAAGGGAGCTTATATCTAATGCCAGCGATGCAATAGATAAAGTTCGTTACGAAGGGCTTACAGACCAAAGCAAATATGAAAACGATACAAACTGGAAAATAAAATTAACACCAAATAAAAGTGCTGGCACATTAACTATTACAGATAACGGCATAGGTATGGATTATGATGAAGTAATAAACACTTTAGGCACCATTGCAAACAGTGGCACAAAAGAGTTTATGAAAATGTTAGAAGAAAAAAATGCAAAAGATGCAGTTGAGCTTATTGGCCAGTTTGGTGTGGGTTTTTATTCTGCATTTATGGTAGCAGATAAAGTTACTGTTATTACAAGAAAAGCAGGCCATGAAAAAGGCGTTAAATGGGAAAGTTCAGCTGATGGCAAATTTGAAATAGATGAGGCAGTTCGCCCAAGCCGTGGCACAGATATTATTCTGCATTTAAAAGAAGATGATAAAAATTATCTTGATGAATGGACTTTAAGAGATTTAGTTTCTAAATATTCAGACTACATAGAACACCCAATAGTAATGGATGTGGAAAGGCCTAAAAAAGATGAAGAAGGCAAAGTGCTTGAAGAAAAAGAAATAAAAGAAGAAGTGCTAAACTCTCAAAAAGCTATATGGTTAAAAAGTAAATCAGAAATAAGCCAGGAAGAATATAATGAGTTTTATAAACATATAACTCATGATTATTCAGACCCTTTAAAAACAATACACTTTAAAGTGGAAGGCACCCATGAATTTGCAGGGCTTTTATATATTCCAAAAATGAAACCTTTTGATATTATATATAAAGAATATAAATCTGGCCCTATGCTCTATGTGAAAAGAGTGCAGATTATGGAGCACTGTGAAGAACTTTTCCCACCTTATTTAAGGTTTGTAAAAGGTGTGGTAGAATCAAACGATTTACCGCTGAATATTTCAAGGGAAATACTGCAAAATAATAAGCTTATTGAAGTAATGCGTAAAAACATTACAAAAAGAGTGCTTGATGCCTTAACGGAAATGAAAAATAAAGAGTATGATACTTATGTTTCATTTTACAAAGAATTTGGCAGAATATTAAAAGAAGGGCTGCACTTTGAATATGAGAAAAAAGAAAATATTGCAGATTTAGTATTAGCAGAATCTACTTCCACAGAAGACGGCAAATATACCACATTTGCAGAATATGTTGAAAGAATGAAAGAGGGGCAGAATGATATTTATTATATCTTAGCTCCAACAAAAGCAGAAGCAATAGCAAGCCCATATATGGAAGGCTTAACAAATAAAGGCTATGAAGTTTTAATATTAACTGATGAAATAGATGATATTGTTATTTCTGCCCTAAAAGAATATAAAGGCAAAACTTTCAAATCAGTAGTAAAAGGTGATATAAATTTAACTGATGAAGAAAAGGCAGAAAAAGAAAAGAAAAGCCAGGAATTAAGCTCCATATTAGCTTATATTAAAGAGCAGTTAAAAGATAAAATAGCAGATGTACGCCTTTCCAGCAGGCTTACAGACAGCCCAGTATGTTTAGTAAGAGGGGAAAACGACTTTGACCCACACATGGAACAAATTATGAAAGCCATGGGGCAGTCATTTATGGCATCAAAACGCACAATGGAAGTAAATGCAGACCACCCACTATTTATAAAACTAAACGAGCTTTTTAATAAAGATAAAGAAAGTGAAGTTTTAAAAGAATATGTAGAACTTTTATATGATGAAGCATTAATATTAGAAGGTGCAAAACCAGTAGATGCTTCACTTTTTACAAAAAGAGTGGCAAACTTAATGATTAAAGGCTTGGAATAAGCAAGATATAGCAGGAAAAGGTGTAAAAGCCTTTTCCTGTTTTTATATAAATTCTCTTAACTTATTTGTAGTATATTTACATTTAGGGTAATTACTACACCCATAAAATACAGTGTTATTTTTTTTGTTTACTCTTTTAACTAAACTGCCATTACAATATGGGCATTTTGTAAGCCCTTCAGCCATATCCTGCATAAGCTGTTCATGGTTATTTTCTTGCTTACTGCAATTTTGTTCTATTATTTGGTTAATTTTATTTAAAGTAGCTAAATTTATAATTACTTGAGTAGAAAGTAACTCTTTCATTAAAGATTTTATTTCATTTTCATATATTATATAAGTATTAGGGGTATCATAAAAAACATCCATAAGTTCACATTTATCACTAAAAACTATTATGGAATAATAAGGAATATTATAATTTTTTAGTAAATTTTTAACTGCATTAATATGAATTTGATTTTGAAAAATAGGGCTATAAAACCTATATCTTTCACCTGTTTTATATGTATGCAGCCATTCTTTTTTATTGCCTGCACCAAATATCCAGCCCCCATAATTTTTACACTCAAAAACATATATCCCTGTTGTATGTATAGCAAGAATATCTATTTCAGTTAATCTTCTATTTTGTCTTTTTATATATATATTTTTATACACAAAGTTTTTATCAATCAACTTTATAATTTTATTATATATATTATTTTCAAAAGCTGAACCTTTATAATGTGGATTATCTAGAACAGATGATATAACTTTAAAAATAAAAATAATCAGTATGATGGTTATAAAAATTGTAATATTATCCATAATATCCCTTTAAATAGTAGCTTATAAAATAAATGATTTTATGTAAAGGGGAAATAGATGTTATATTGAAAAAATAAGTATTATAATCATATTGATATATGTTTATAAATAGATATATATTTTTGTAATTTTCTTTGTAAAATTTGATTTACTTTTAATATATGTTAATATATATTTATATTGGGAATGAAAATACATAGAGTATAGAGATGAAGAAAACATATACACCGTTAAGATATCCTGGTGGTAAAAGTAAACTTGCAAAACAATTTGAAGTAATATGTAAATCAAATAATATAAACATGTATATAGAGCCTTACGCAGGTGGTTTTGGTATTGGGCTTTATTTGCTTTTAAATAATGTTGTTAAAAATGTTATTATAAATGATATTGACCCACTTATACATTCATTTTGGTACTCTATCTTAAAACATAAAAATGAATTTATTGATTTAATACGCAATACTGATATTACAATGGATAACTGGTATAAGTATAAAGAAGTAATAACCAATTATAATAATTATGATAAACTTACAGTTGGTTTTGCAACATTTTTTATGAATAGAACAAACCGTTCTGGTATAATCAAAGCAGGAGTTATTGGTGGTAAAAATCAAAACGGCAACTATAAACTAGATGCTCGGTTTAAAAAAGATGAGTTAATAGAAAAAATAGAGCATATTAATAAGTATAAAGATAGTATAAAACTTTATAATAAAGATGCTTTACAGTTAATTAAATCTATAAAGAATAAACTTGATAATCATTCTTTAATATATTTTGACCCACCATATTATTATAATGCAAATACATTATATAATAACTTTTATAAACCAGAAGACCATAAAAAAATCGGTAAGTTTATTCAAAAGTTAGATTATCCATGGATAGTTACTTATGATGATGTTCAAGAAATATCAGATATATACAGCAGTTCACAACAATTTAGCTATACATTAAATTACAGCATATCTAAATATAATAATAAAGGCAGCGAACTGCTGATATATAATGATATTAATATTGATATGGAATTATTTAATTCCAAGAATTAGGGTTACAATTATTTATATCAGCATTTTTTTTATATAAACTTTTTAATATAGAATAAAATTGCTTCACTTCTGTTGAGTTGTTTTCATCTTGCATCCAATAAGTTATTATTAGTTTAAAAAATTCACTAAAATCTTTAAATAATTTTTTTGCTTTTTTTCGTTTCTCACTAGCTTTTTCTGTCTGTAAACACTCTTCAAGAAGTGGTTTAATATTATTATCAAAATAGTTGTAAGTATATCCAAGATTTTGAACATCATCAAAATTATGAAATTTAGAATTTTCATCATTATATATATTTAAAGCATATTCAAAAAATAATATTTCTGGTGATTTATTACCAGGCAGCCACATTATATTATGATTAAAATAATATGTTGATAAATCATGTATTTCATCATCTATGTTATTATCTAAATCTTTATTATTTATTTGTAACATTTTTTCTCTACAATCACCATCAAGTATCGCAATCATCCCTACAGTATTTTTATAAATATATTCATCTTTAAATATTTGGGTTATACATGTATGACTCATATTTGCATTTATAAGATGAAAAAGGTTATTTAAATTTATTTCATATTGATTAAATAAAATATCTAACACAAAGCGTGCTTCATCATCTTCAGTAAATACTGGAATTTTAGAATTTTTGAATAAGTTTATTGCTGTTTCATTATATAAATCCATTTTTATTTTATAGATATCAGGATTGTCCATTAATTTTACTGTTGTTCGTTTATTTTGAATGTAAATTAAATTCTGTTTATTCTTTTTCGCATGTTCTATTAATGTAAAACTATGTGAAGTAAAAATTACTTGAATTTTATATGCTTTAGAATATTCTAGAATTTTATTGAATATTTTGATTTGCATTTCAGGGTGTAAAGTTGCATCAAGTTCATCTATTAAAAGCATGCTTATCACTTCAACACTTTTATTTGATATATTGTCATAATAATATTTTAATGAAATTAATGCAGTTAAAATAATCATTATATTATCTTCACCTGCTGAAATAGTATTAGAATCAATACCTTCAACATCTGTATCAAAATCTGTTCTTGATTTTATATTTTCAATTTTTATGTTTTTACCTTGTGCAACAGAAATACCTGTTAATTCTTTATACAATTTATATAGTTCTGCTTGATATTCATCTGGTAATTGATTAGTGATATTCCTGATTTTTATGGAATTATTTGTTTTTTCTTTATCATCAATTTCACCAAACGGATAAAGCCTTGGCAATCCAAGGTATATTGTTGCAAGAGTTTTTAAAGACATTTTTTTACCTTTTGGATATTTTAAGATTATTCTGTATCTTTTATGTTTTGATAATTCGCTATCAGTATTATGTCTTCTAAAGTCTAGATTTACATCATCAAAATATGTAATATTAAATAGTGGTCCATCAAAATTAGGTGCAGGGTTATTATATTTTTTATCCCCTTTAGTTAAAGTTTCTATCTTTGGATTTGTGAGCATATTTATAGTATTTATTGTTGTAATAACTTTATCATTTGCTATATAACCTTTTTTTGGTGCTTGAAAAGCGTTACTGCATAGGTGTAAAATAGATGTTTTGCATGTTCCGTTAGTTCCAGATATTATATTAATATTTTTTGAAAATTCTATATCTAAATCCTTTAATTTTCTATATTGATTGAAATGTATTTTTTTAATCATATCTTATCACCTTTGTTATTTTTCATATTATACAATATCTTTTAATTTATTGCAATAGGTTAATAGTTCATCAACTTTTTTAACAATTCTTTCCTGCTCTTTAAGTGGTGGAAGTGGGAAAAGAAGTTGTTGTAAAAGTGTTGCTGAAATTTGAGT
>CAMEOC010000063.1 GCA_945929285.1 uncultured Mucispirillum sp. | reverse complement strand
CACATGGAAGAAATAATTTTAAATAACCAGTTACGAGAAAATATTATAAAATATATAAAATCTAAAGGATTTATATTTGTGGCATTGGATTTGGAAGAATATAAGACAGGCTCAATGAATAGGACATTATAATGGTTAAAACATATTTATTAAAATATACTTTAATCTTAATAATACTTCAAAGTTTAGTAATATGTGCAAACTCAAAAAATATTGACAATTTGTTTTATAAATTTGGTTATATAAAGAAAAACAAGTACTCTTTAAGTTTATATTATACTTATTATAGCAATAACAATAATTTTACTATTAATGAAATACAGCAGGAAAATTTATTGTATAAAGGTTATAATATAAATATAAAAAGTAACTATATAAATAAAATATCAAACGGGGTTAATTTAGATTTTCAAGTGCAGGTTATGCCACCTGTTAAGCTTTTTGTAAACTATAACTATAAAAAAACACAAACAATAATAGATTATACCGTATTAAAAGATGATTATTTTTTATTATTTAAAGATTATAATGACAGGGCGAAAATAAATAATGAAGAACATACTTTTTTAACTGGTATAGAACTAACTTATGAATATAAATATAAAAAATTTATACCACATATAGAGTTAATTACAGCTGTTGGTGTTTCTGCCTCATCAAACTATGAAAACATATTTTATACATTAAATTTTGCTTTGCTTACAGGGCTTTATTATGAAATAAATAAAAATATAAAATTAAATTCATACATAGGCATGGATTATACTTCATTTTACAGTGGCAATTACATAAAAGAAAGCACTATAATTAATATACCAGAAAAATACTTATACATAAATATACCAGAGCAAAGTATAAAGACAGATTTTATATATGAAGAAAAATATGAAAAAAATATTAATATGGTGCTGGGTTTTGAGCTGCAACTTTATAAACACTATAATCTATTACTTGAAACAAAATTTATTAATAACCTTATAATTAATTTAGGAATAGCTTATAGCTGGTAATTTTTAAATATTAAAATTATAGTATGATGCATCCACCTGCTGCAAACCTGCCACCCCTACCCCTATTAACCTTAATGGCACTCTACCTGCATTATGTTCTTTAAAAAGCAGTTTTGCAAAATTAAAAATATCATCTTTTGAGAAAAAATATTTATCCATGGTTTTTCTATAAGTTTTATTTTCAAAATCATAAGTTTTTAATGTTAATGTAATTACTTTTCCCACATATAGATTATCTATTAATTTATGCGATATTTTTTCTGATAAAGTATATAAATATTCAAAAAGCTCTTGTTTAGAAGAAATATCATATTCAAAAGTGGTAGCTTTACTTATAGATTTATTAGCAAGTTTAACTTCCTCATCTTCTTCATAAATACCGCTTACACCATTATATAGTTTTTTACCATATATACCCAATATATTTTCTAAATTTTCTACACCATAATCTCTTATTTCCTGAACTGAAAATATACCATATTCTGCAAGTTTATTTAAAGTACTTGCACCTACTCCCCATATTTTTGCAAGAGGAAAAGAATCCATAAAAGATATGGCAGTATTATCTTCCACAATATAATATCCATTAGGTTTATTTACACTAGTTGCCATTTTAGCAGTCATTTTATTAGGACCAACCCCTATGGTGCATGTTATATCAAAATATTTTTTAATAACATATTTTATTTTTTTTATAAGCTGGTTTGTATCCATATTAATATCTGTAATATCTGCATAGGCTTCATCAATGGAAGAAACCACTAACTTTGGAATCATTTTAGAAAGCAATGAAAAAATATTTTTTGAAACTTTACTATACTTTTGGATATTTACAGGCAAAAATAAAAGCTCTGGGCATAAGTCTTTAGCAACAACCCCACTCATACCTGAATGAACCCCATATTTTCGTGCCTCATAAGAACAAGTGCATATAACACCCCTTTCACTTTTACCGCCTACTGCTAAGGGGCGTTTTTTTAAATATGGTTTAAAAGACTGCTCCACTGAAACATAAAAAGCATCCATATCTATACACATAATACGGTGTGCCATATTTTATTATAATACCTACATAAATTTATAACCCTGCTCACGAAGCCTTAAAAGCATAACATACCTGCCTATAACTTCAAAAGTATCATCTTCATTAACAGGTATTGGCTCAAAATCTTCATTGGCAGGAAGTAAGAATATACCTTCATTTGTCTTTTTAAATGTTTTTAAAGTAACTTCACCATTTAAGCGAAAAGCACCTATCTGACCATTGCTTATTTCTTTACAAGGCTGTATAAAAACATAATCTCCAGGAAGTATGCCTTTATCTTTCATACTATACCCATCTACAATTAAGAAAAAACCACCATTGGAATTTTTAAGAAACTCTTTAACAGGAATATAGCCTTCAATATTTTCTTCTGCCATAACAGGAGTGCCTGCCACAATTCTACCTATAACAGGAATACCTAAATCTTCCTGTTCCTGACTAATAGGGGATAAAGAACGAGCTACACCAGATGATTTATTTAATACCCCTTGAGCCTCCAGCCTGTCAAGCATAGCTTTTACAGTAGAGGGTGAGCTAACCCCCATACCTTTTGCTATTTCACGAATAGATGGTGAATAGCCATTATCTTTATGAAAATCAAGTATAAACTGTAATAAACGCTCTTGCTTATTTGTCATAATACACCCCGAACATTTGTTCAATAGAACATTTATACTATAATCTTCTGTAAATTGCAACTATTTTTTATATTTTTCAAGGTCGTAAGATTTTATTTTTCTATATAAGTAAGTTCTTTCCATATCTAATACTCTTGCAGTTTGAGCAATATTCCAGTTTGTAGACTGCAGAGCTTTTAATATAAAGTTTTTCTCAAACTCATCTCTTGCTTCTTTTAATGATGGGCTGTATATATCAGTACCCATATCAATTTCAAGGCTATCATTACCAGAAAGCAGGATATTTGGTGCATCTTTTACATCTAAAACATCATCTTCTGATAAAACAACCATTCGTTCTACAATATTTTTTAACTGCCTTACATTACCAGGCCATTCATAATTGATAAATATATCCATAAGCTCATTAGTTACTGTTTTTTCAGGCAGACCGTTTATGGCAACAGTTTCATTTATAAAGTGATTTACAAGCAGTGGTATATCATCTTTACGCTTTCTAAGTGGCGGCACTTCTATTGGTATAACATTTATTCTATAAAAAAGGTCTGAACGAAATCTATTGGATTCTATTTCCATTTGTAAATCTTTATTAGTAGCAGAAATTAAGCGAAAGTCTGATTTTATTACATCGTTACCACCAAGCCTGGAAAACTCACCTGTTTCTAAAACACGTAAAAGCTTTGCCTGCATCATAAGGCCCATATCACCTATTTCATCTAAAAATAATACCCCTTCATTTGCCAGCTCAAACTTACCTATTTTTCTTTTTACAGAGCCGGTATAAGCACCTTTTTCAGAGCCAAAAAGCTCACTTTCTATTAATTCAGTAGGCACAGCAGAGCAGTTTATTTCCACAAATGGTTTTTGGTTTCGTTTACCAAGCATATGTATAAGCCTTGCCACATGTTCTTTTCCCGTTCCATTTTCTCCAGTTATTAATACCCATGAGTTCATAGATGCAATACGCTCTATTTTTTCCTTTAACCTGCATATAGCATCGCTTACACCTATTAAATCATACTTTTTAATATTTTTATATTTGGTGCTGCGTAAATCCTGCATAAGTGTCATTTTATCATCTAAATGCTTAACAATCATCACTATCCTTTCAATGGATAAAGGCTTTTCAAGAAAATCATAAGCTCCATATCGAATAGTATCCACAGCTGTTTCAATTGTGCCATGACCGCTAATCATAATAACTTCTGTTTCAGGAAAATGGCGTTTAACTTCTTTTAAGCCTTCTACACCATCAATATCAGGAAGCCATATATCTAAAAATAATACATCATACTTACTTTCCTGCAGTTTTTTATAGCCATCAGCATAATTTAAGCTGTAATCGCATTCGTAGTCTTCGTCTTCTAATATACCTTTTATAGCAGAGCAAATATTTTTTTCATCATCAATAATTAATATTTTCATTATATACCCCGGGGTAATAAAATTTTAAAATAAGCACCACCAGTTTCATTATTTCCTGCTGATATAGTGCCAGAATGTTCTTCTATTATTTTCTTAACAATAGCAAGCCCAAGCCCTGTTCCACCTTGGCGTTTACTAAAGTATGGCTTAAATAGTTTTGATATATCATTTTCTTCTATACCTTTTCCATTATCTTTAATTAATATTTCTATATTACCATTTATTTCTAATACTTCAATATTTATTATACCATTATCCTGCCCTATTATATATATGGCATTAGAAACAATATTTTGTATTACGCGCCTAATTTGCAGCCTGTCACAAAAAATTTCCAAATCTGCAGGGCAGTTTATAATAAATTCAATATTTTGATATGTTTCTTTATAAATTGATATGGTATCATTTATTAAAGAAAGTAAATTTATAATATATTTATCTGCTTTTGGAAGCCTTGCAAACATATTAAATTCTTCTATTAATTCCTTTAAATTATCGGATTCTGTAATAATAATATTCATACTTTCATTAATAACTTTGCTGGAAGCTGCATCGTTCATTTTAGAGGCTTTTCTTTTAACACGCTCTGCCATTAATTTTATAGGTGTAAGCGGGTTTTTCACTTCATGGGCTATACGGGTTGCAATATCTTTCCACAGGGCTACTTTTTGAGCATCTACCACATCTGTAACATCACCTAAAAGCACAAGCACCTGTTCTTCTTCCCTAAGTATTATTTTAGATAAATTCATAACAAATAATTTATTATTTCCTTTATCTGTAACCTCTATATTTTCCACCTGCTCATTTTTTTGGCAGGTCATAAATTCTTTCACTTTTTCCAATATAGTGTTTTCATATACTGCTGAATATTTACTTATAAATAAATCTGCTTTAATGTTTAATTTTAAAATCTGTAACTTATTAGATAAAAGTATAATAGAAGAATCTACATTTTTAAATATGGCATCAATATATGTATTATCCCTTGATATTTGCTCAAACATTTCAGATAAAACTATATTTTTTGAAGAAAGCTCTGTGGTATATTCCTTTAATTTAGTAGACATGCTGTTAAAGGCTGTAACTAAATCACCAATTTCTCCAACATTATATTCTTTTGCAATAATATCAAAGTTACCGGCAGATATTTTTCTACTGGCTTTTGCAAGTTCTTCAATAGGTTTTGTAATACTTCTTGCAAAAAGCATACTTATCCAGATAGAAGAAAAAAGTAAAAGCAATGAAATTTGTAAAAGCTGTAATATACTAGAATTTTTAATAGGGTTAGCATAATATAAGTTTTGGTTATACATATTTAATTCTTCCTGCATACCACTTAACCCATTATATATATTTTGAGAAGTTTGCTGCATGATTAAAAAACCACCGCTTATATTACCATTTTGGGTGTAGCTTCCGCCCCAGTGTATGCCTCTGCCTATATCTTCATAACCATATACATACTTATCTTTTAATAACTCAACCTTATGTTTTAAAAGCTTTTCTATAAGGTAATTATTGCCATAATTATTACATTTTAAAATTATCTCACCATTTTTTTCAAAAACAAGTATATCTCCTAATATATCTGTATATACATACCTGCAAATATCATTTGAATAATTTAATATTTTATCTTCATTATAAAGCTTATTGTCATCTAAATACCTGCTAAAATAAGAAATATAATTATGCAGCTGTTTTTGTTCATACACCCTGTAATCATCAATAAAAACAGAAGCTTTATACACTATACTGTCTGCCTGCCTGTTATACCATTTACTTATACCATCACTTAGAAGCTTGCTTGAGTATATAAAAATAATAGATACAGGTAAAATGGTAACCGCTAAAGAAAATATTAAAAGCCTAATTTTTAAAGAGCTTCTTTGCTCTGATAATATTTTAACTAAATTTCTAAATATTAATAATAATAAAACAATAACAAGTATAATATTAATATTCAGCAGTAAAAACATAGAAACATTGGAATACCATGGAAAACCCATATGGGTAATGTTTTTACCAACTAAAATATTAAAAAATATTACTATTAAAAAATAAATTACATATTTACGCAAATTAATTTTTGCATCTGTACTAGATGATGTTAAAAAGCGTAAAAAATTTATAATACTATTTTTTATATTATTTAAAAATCTCATATTGCTTATATTATTACTCTCTAAAATCTCTTAAGAAAATAACTTTTGTC
Source organism: uncultured Mucispirillum sp. (assembly GCA_945929285.1). Taxonomy (GTDB): domain Bacteria; phylum Chrysiogenota; class Deferribacteres; order Deferribacterales; family Mucispirillaceae; genus Mucispirillum. The sequence continues at coordinate 71 of CAMEOC010000063.1, read as the reverse complement.
ATAAAAAGTTCTGATTCTATACACTGAGTTTTTTTATCTTTAAATAATGATATATATGTTTTTATTTCACT
>CAMEOC010000062.1 GCA_945929285.1 uncultured Mucispirillum sp. | reverse complement strand
GTGCGGATGCTGGAGATGTTATGACAGGTATGGAATGGTAACTGAAAATGCCAAAACTTATTGGTGTTAAATTAAAAGGAAAACTGCAGGGCTTTGCTTCCCCAAAAGATATTATTCTTAAACTTGCTGGTATTTTAACAGTAAAAGGTGGCACAAATTCTATTATTGAATATTTTGGTGAAGGAACAGCCTCACTTCCTGCCACTGGTAAATCTACAGTATGTAATATGGGTGCTGAAGTTGGTGCTACCACTTCCCTTTTCCCTTATGATGATCATACTGCTGAATATTTAAAATCTACCAATAGAAGTAATATTGCAGAGCTGGCTTTTAAATACCAGGATTATTTACAGGCAGATAAAGAAGTTTTAGAAAACCCTGAAAAATATTATAACCAGGTAATTGAAATAAATCTTGATGAATTAAAACCTTTTGTTAATGGACCTTTTACTCCAGATGCCGCCACTAAAGTGGAGGATATGGCTGTAAAAGTTAAAAAAAATAATTATCCAGATGATGTGGAAGTAGCATTAATAGGCTCCTGCACAAACTCATCATACCAGGATTTAGGCAGGGCTGCAAATCTTTTAGAACAGGCTGTTAATAAAAATATTAAATTAAAAGCACAACTTATTATAAACCCAGGCTCAATACAGGTGCTTGAAACTGCAAAAAGAGATAGAATAATTGATATTTTTACAAAAGCAGGTGCTGTTATTATGACAAATGCCTGCGGACCTTGTATTGGCCAGTGGAAACGTATTACTGATGATAACCAAAGGCGTAATACTATAATAACTACTTTTAACAGAAACTTTGCAAAACGAGCAGACGGTAACCCAAATACCCATGCTTTTATAGTATCACCTGAAATGGCTGTGGCTTATGCTATTGCAGGAAAATTAAGCTTTAACCCGGAAAAAGACAGTGTGAAAGATATAAATGGCAATGATGTATATCTTGAAGCTCCAGAGTTTGATGCTCTGCCTAAAAATGGCTTTGTAGAATGCGATAAAGGGCTTATATCACCTTTAGAAAATGGTGATAATATTAATGTGGAAATAGACCCAAACTCTACAAGACTTCAAATATTAAAACCTTTTGAAAAATGGGACGGTAATGATATTATAAACCTTCCATTATTAATAAAAACAAAAGGCAAATGCACCACAGACCATATATCAATGGCTGGGCCATGGTTAAAATTTAGAGGCCATTTAGAAAATATTTCTGATAATATGTTAATGGGTGCTGTTAATGCTTTTAACGATGAAACAAATAAAGTAAAAAATATTGATAATGGCCAGTATGATAGTGTTTCTGCAACAGCAAAATATTATAGAGATAATAAAAAAGGATCTATTGTTGTGGCAGAAGAAAACTATGGCGAAGGCTCATCAAGAGAACATGCCGCAATGGAGCCTAGGTTTTTAGGGGTAAAAGCTATTATTGTAAAAAGCTTTGCAAGAATACATGAAACAAACTTGAAAAAACAAGGTATGCTTGCCCTCACCTTTGCCAATAAGGATGACTATAATTTAGTGCAGGAAGGTGATTTAATATCTATTGAAGGGCTTAAAGATTTTGCCCCTAATAAAGATTTAAAAGTTACCCTTACCCATAAGGATGGCTCTAAAGATTCATTTAATGTAAACCATACTTATAATGAACAGCAAATAGAATGGTTTAAAGCAGGCTCTGCTTTAAATAACTTAAAAAATTAAAGGTGGATTATATGGCAAAAATAGTTAAAAATGGTAATAAATTAGTTGTACCTGATGAGCTAACACTTCCATACATTGAAGGGGATGGTGTTGGTGTTGAAATTACTAATGCCTGCAAAAAAATAGTAGACCATACAATATCTACTGTATATAAAGGCAGCAAAAAAATAGAATGGCTTGAAGTTTTAGGTGGTGAAAAAGCATATAATAAAACTTCCCAGTGGTTGCCAGAAGAAACTATGAATACTTTTAAAGAATATTTAATAGGTATTAAAGGGCCATTAGCTACACCAGTTGGTGGCGGTAGTCGCTCTTTAAATGTGGCATTAAGGCAGGAATTGGATTTATTTGTATGCTTAAGACCTGTGGAATGGTTTAAAGGTGTTTCCTCCCCATTAAAAGAGCCTGAAAAAGTTAATATGGTTGTTTTTAGAGAAAATACTGAAGATATTTATGCTGGTATAGAATGGGAAAGTAATACTGAAGAAGCGAAAAAGTTTTATAACTTTTTAAAAGATGAAATGGGTGTTAAAAAAGTTCGTTTTCCTGAAACTTCATCTTTTGGTGTAAAACCTGTTTCCCAAGAAGGAAGCTCCAGGCTTGTGCGGGCTGCTATTGAATATGCTATAAATAATAAAAAACCTTCTGTAACTCTTGTGCATAAAGGCAATATTATGAAATTTACTGAAGGTGGCTTTAAAAAATGGGGCTATGAAGTAGCTGAAAAAGAATTTAAAGATTATACTTTTACTATGAACGAATATGCTGCAATAAAAAAAGAAAAAGGTGCAGAAGCAGCTGATAAAGCTTATGATGAAGCATTAAAAGCTGGTAAAGTTATTATAAAAGATAATATTGCAGATGCTTTTTTACAAAATACATTATTAAAGCCAGAAGATTATTCTGTTATTGCAACATTAAACTTAAATGGTGATTATATTTCTGACCAGCTTGCTGCTATGGTTGGCGGTATTGGTATTGCTCCTGGAGCTAATATAAACTACAATACAGGCCATGCTATATTTGAAGCAACCCATGGCACAGCTCCAGATATTGCAGGTAAAAATATAGTAAACCCTTGCTCTATGCTTTTATCATTTGCTATGCTTTTTGAATACATTTCTTGGAATGAAGTAAGTCAAAAAATAAACAATGCCCTTGTGGAATCTTTTGGTAACGGGTATGCAACCCATGATTTAGCAAGGTTTATGGAAAATGGAACTTCCCTTTCCACTTCAGATTTTGCTGAAAATATTATTAAACTTATAAGGTAGGTGAATTAAAGAATGAGTTATGATAGTTTTTCTGATGAATGTGCCACTATAAAAGAGCATCTTATATATGATTTATCTGATGCTATGCGTGAAGCTACAGAAATGGATTTAAGCCTTTTTAAAAAATATAATGTTAAAAGAGGCTTAAGAAATGAAGACGGCACAGGCGTATTAGTTGGGCTTACCCGTATTGGTAATGTTGTAGGCTATGAAAAAACAGATGATGGTTTAAAACCTATTCCTGGTAAGCTTTTTTACAGGGGTATTGATGTAAATGATATGGTGCATGCCTTATTAAAAGAAAAAAGGCTTGGGTTTGAAGAAGTTTCTTACCTGCTTTTATCTGGTAAACTGCCAAATAAAGAACAGCTTGATGAATTTAAGTGCACCATTGCTTCAGAAATGCCACTGGAGAAAAAAACAAGGCTGCATTTAATTGATTTAGAAGGCTCTGATATTATGAATATACTTGCTAGAACTGTTTTAGAAATGTATATTTATGATAAAAATCCAAATGATGTAAGCCAGGCCAATTTAATGAGGCAGTCTTTATATCTTTTATCAAAATTTCCAACAATAATTTCTTATGCTTACCATGTACTGCGTCATGCTTATAATGGTAGAACTATGCATATTAGGCACCCTAGGGGAGATTTATCTATTGCTGAAAGTTTACTGTTTATGATAAAAGGTGAAGATTTTACAGAGTTAGAAGCAAGAACTCTTGATTTACTGCTTTTATTACAGGCAGACCACGGCGGTGGTAACAACTCTACTTTTACTGTGCGAGTTACAAGCTCTACAATGACAGATACTTATTCTTCTATTGCAGCAGGTATAGGCTCATTAAAAGGACCTCTCCATGGTGGTGCAAACTTAATGGTGGTAGATATGCTTGACCATTTAAAAGAAAATATTAAAAACTGGAATGACCAGGATGAAATAGATGCTTACCTTTTAAAAATGTTAAATAAAGAAGCATATAATAAATCTGGTTTAATATATGGTATTGGCCATGCAGTTTATACAATCTCAGACCCAAGAGCTTTACTTTTAAAAGAGCTGGCAAGAGATTTAGCAAAAGAAAAAAACAGAACAGATGAAATGGCATTTTTAGAGTTAATAGAAGAAAGAGCTATTACAGGCTTTAGTAACTTTAAAAAAGGCAGCACAAAAAGAGTTTCAAGTAACATTGACTTTTACTCTGGCTTTGTTTATGATATGATAGGTATACCAAAGGAAACATTTACACCACTTTTTGCAATGGCAAGAATAGTTGGCTGGTGTGCCCATAGAAACGAAGAAATTACTTTTGCAGGTAAAAGAATTATTAGGCCAGGGTATAGCAGCATTGCTCCAGAAGTGCCTTATATAAATATAAATAATCGTTAGTAAAAAATATTATATAAATGGGTAGAGAAATCTGCTCATTTATATTTATAATAATTGGTGTAATATGAATAAAATAGCCATAACTTTCGTTGTTGTATTACTTTTTCTTTCTATCATAATTCGGCTTGACTATTCAGATTTTGATAAACAAACTTCTTTTTTAGAACCTAAAAAGAAGTAAACCAAAATTATGCAACAGAAAATACAGAAGATAACAATAATTGTATGCTTTCAAATATTACATACATAAAAGATAATACCCTTTCTTTAAAGGATAACAGGCTTGTTTCTGCAATTATATCGCAAGATGTGGCTCAAGTAAAAAAATTATACCAAAACAATAATGCAAATATAATATATAATTACACTTATGATGGTAATCTATTAAAACTTCCATTAATATTTATTGCTATTGGCAGCAATAATGATGAGATTTTAGACATTATACTTTCAAACCCAAAACTAGATAAAGATATAACAACAAACCTTATACTTTATGATAGAAGCGGAAACACATTATTTACAAATATTACTCCTCTGGTTTATGCTGTATATACAAATAAAATTCCACTTATAAAGAAATTAATAGAGCATGGTGCAGATGTAAATAAAAAGCTAATTGGAAACAGAACTGCCATTTTTTATGTAAACAGTAAAGATGCTTTAGAGCTTTTACAAAATAACGGAGCTGATATTAACCCACTTTCTACTCAAGACAATACACCACTAATGCATGCTGTTATTAGAAATAATGTTATTGTAGCCTTTGAATTTATTGCAAAAGGTATAGATCCAAACCAAATTAATAATTCCAATGCTACCCAACTTACTGTGGCAATAGATAATAAAAATATATCAATGATTAAAATATTGCTGGCAAATAGTGCAGACCCTAACTTTTTCTCACCAAACAGCTATTCGCCATTAATGGCAGCTATTACAAATTCTGACCTGCAAATATTTCATCTATTATTAAATATGGGAGCAGATGCAAATATACAAAATAAATTAGGAAAAACATGTATTTACTACATGCAGTCATTAGATGACCAATGGACTATCTGGCGTTCTATGATTGATGCTTTATCTGATAATATCAATATTAATCATCAAGATATAAATGGGGATACTGTGCTACATATTAACCCTGAACGCTACCTGCTTTATAAAGATTTACACCCTGGCTTAAATATTAAAAATAATGATGGTAATACACCGCTGCATAATTTAATAAAAAAATCTAATAATATTGATTTAGTAAAATTATATTTAAAAGACGGAGCAGATGCTAAAATAATGAATCATGAAGGTAAAACACCACTAGATATTGCAAAAAAATATAATAAAACAAAGTTAATAGCAATATTAAGTAATGAATAATTATTTTTCACGCAGTTTTTTAAAAAATGATTTCATTAATAAAGTAATTTCTTCTTCTAAAATACCATATTCATAAGCTACTTTATGGTTTAAATCATTTTTATCAAAAATATTATCTTTAGATATAACTCCACCAAACTTAGGCTCTTTTATACCAAAATAAACTTTATCTATCCTGGCATGAAGTATAGCTCCTGCACACATAATACATGGCTCTGCTGTAACATATAGAGAAGCGCCATTTAAGCGCCAGTCGCCAGTATATTTACATGCACTATTAATGGCCTCTATTTCTGCATGGCTAATAGGGCTTTTTAACTGCTCTTTTTTATTAAAGCCTGCCCCTATAATTTTATTATCCTGCACTATTACTGCACCCACAGGCACTTCTTCTAAATCATAAGCTATTTTTGCCTGTAATAAGGCCTGCTGCATAAAATAAATATGGTTGTTATCCATCAATACCAAGCCTAACCATACCTGCAAAAAGAACAGCTGCTGTTTCTGCTTTTAATACTGTATCTAGTGGAGTGTATGCTTTAAAACCTTTCTCAAGCAGTAAAATATACTCTTTTTCAGTAAACCCTCCTTCTGGGCCTATAATAATGGAAATATTTTTTGAAGCAATAACAGGCATCTTTTTCTCACCAAGCCTTTCATGAAATAAAATTTTTTCCTGGCTTTCATCTTTTATCCTTTCCAATTTTACACTGGGCAAAATCT
>CAMEOC010000061.1 GCA_945929285.1 uncultured Mucispirillum sp. | reverse complement strand
TATGGGTTTGTGTTATCACCTACTGCTGGGTATTGGTTTAAGTTTAGGCTGTAGTCATTATTATTTATTAAATCACTTCCCTTTAATGTTACTATTACTAAAGTATCATCAATATAATCAGAAGTAATAACACTTTTTAATAAGGCAGGAGTTATGCTCATGTTTGCCTGCATTCCCTGGCTTATCATATCCCCAATTAAAAATGCAAAATCTGGTGATGTGTTTGTCATCTGGCTTCCATACCAGTAAACACCATCAGCAAAAAGGTTTCCAAGAGCTGTTTCTTTGCCTCTTACAAGCCTGTCGCTGTTTTGTCTGCCGCCTGCATTAAAGCTTGTGCTTATTCTCCAAAAATCGCTGTGTGGTACATTTTCTGCGTATATGAAATCCCCTTCAGTAGTACCTAAATATTGGTTTGCATTATTAATATCAATTGGAGTATATTCTGGAGTAACAGTTAGTGCATCGCTTTCCACCCATGAATCACTTTGGCTGCTAAAGGAGTTGGAAGCTCGTATTTTTATATAGTAGAGTTTATTGTTTTCTAAACCGCTTACAATGGCATTTGCAACATCTTGATTATATGGAATATCCACCCAGTTGTTAAAGTTTTTGCCGTCTAAAGAATAGCCAGCCTGGTATTTGGATACGGCACTTTCCCCAGTAGATACAGTATTAAAAGTAAACTCTGCTCGTTTATGTTTCCCTTTTATACTATCTATATTTATTACTGGTTTTTCTGGGTTTAAAGTGGCAGCTTTGCCTTGAAGTATTGCTTTTTCATCTGCTTGGTTATATATATCAACCCCAAAAACTTTCCATGTGCTTTTGCCAAGGCTGTCAATAAATCCGTTGGCATTATGGGAAACAATACATATGCTTTTGCCATTACTGCTATCATATATAGTACTGTTATTTTCAAGCTCTACAATATAATGGTCTGAATTTAATGAGACAGCAGGAGTCCATTTTGTGTACTGGCCTGCTTTTGACGGGCAGTCATTTAAATGAACAGCATATAATTCGCCCTGTTTTTTTATCCAAGAGATGCGTAAGTGATTATCGCCCTGCTGAACTTGTATGTTTTCTACCTGTGTTGGCAGTGGAACAGGGGAAGATTTGGCAGATACCCAGTTGGAATACCCATAGCCACAGTTAGTAAAATCAGACCTTAACCATATGGTATATTCTTGATTATCTGTAAGTTGTGGAAAGTAGAAAAATGGAAACCATAAAGCTTCATCTTCCTGGTTTTTACTTTTTTTAATAGAAAACCTAACAAGCAGGCTGTCATTTGGTAATATTACACCTAAATCAGCAGCTGAGTTTACATCATCATTTGTGCCTATTTTTAACTGATAAGCAGGGGAGCAGGCAGAAGTATCAGCAGCACCAATACCGCTAACTTTTGTAAACTGTACTATTATCTGCTCATGAAGGGCAGTGGGCGAAATATCAACAGGATAATATGATGAAACATTAAGACTGCTTTCTGTATTTTCACTACTGCATGATAAGAAAAATAATGCCGTTAATAATATAAATACTTTTGGTTTGTAAAATAAAAGTAATTTCTTTTTCATATGTCACCTTCTAATATCGTTATATATAATAATATATAATAATATATAATAAATTAAAAATCAATACATTAGTTTTATAATCGTTATATAAAATTAAATATAATACTTTTAGGCATTAAATAGAAACTATTGTATATAAAAAATATATCTATATTCCGAAAATTCTTGTATTTTATATAAATATACCATATTATATGGAAATGAATTTTACTGTAATAGCTTCAGGCAGTTCTGGAAACTGCTATTTTATAGAAAGTAACGGGCATTATATTTTTGTAGATGCAGGAGCAACATTAACATCTATTAAAAAAGCAATAGGAAAAAATAACCTTGATAGTGGTAAAAGTGTAAGCTTATTTATTACCCATGAGCATACAGACCATATTTCAGGCATACTGCCTTTAGTATCCTGCTTTAACCCTAAGGTTTATACTTCAAAGGAAACAGCAAGGGCATTAATTGCAAAAGGGGTGGATTCCAATATTGTTTATGGTATAGATGCTAATATTACTTATGATTTTACAGATTTTGCCCTTATGCCATTTGATACTATCCATGATGCTGTGCAGCCTTTTGGTTTTAGGTTTGATTTTGGCGGTAATATTTTTTCCATAGCTACTGATTTTGGTATTATTACGGATGAAATCTTTAAAGCCATAGAAGAAAGTAATATTTTACTTGTGGAATCAAACTATGAAGAGGAACTGCTGAAAAAAAACAAAAAATATCCAGACTACCTTAAAAGACGCATACTTTCTAAAGAAGGGCATCTCTCTAATAAAGATGCTTTTTATTTGCTGGCAGAGCTTAGCAAAAGAAAATTACAGCGTTGTTTTTTAGGCCATGTTTCAGAAAACAATAACGATTATGATATTTTAGAAAAATATGCAGATGCTGCAGATAATATGTTTAATGTGCAAACATCAGTATTAAGGCAGAAAAAAAGTAAGTTATTTAATATATAAATTTCTAGGAGGAAATTATGAAAGAAATGGGCTATGGCGCATCATTTGTAAAAAACTTTTTGGGTAATACTCCAGTATGGTATAAGCTTTCCATACTATCTTTTTTAATTATTAACCCAATACTTTTTTTATTTGTAAGTAAAACTTTAGCAGGTTGGGTTTTAATTGCAGAATTTATTTTCACTTTAGCTTTAGCATTAAAATGCTATCCGTTACCATCTGGTGGTTTACTGGCTATTGAAGCATTACTTTTAGGCATGACTTCCCCAAAAACTCTGCTACATGAAGTGGAAGCAAACTTAACAGTTTTATTACTTTTAATATTTATGGTAGCAGGTATCTACTTTATGAAAGATTTTCTGCTTTTCATATTTTCAAGGCTTTTAGTAAAAGTAAAATCTAAACTTGCCCTGTCTTTAATATTTTCCTTTTTAGGTGCATTTTTATCTGCCTTTTTAGATGCTTTAACAGTTACAGCTGTTATTATTGCAGTGGCTTATGGTTTTTACGGTATATATCATAGGTATTCTTCTAAAAATAGTGCATCAGGCCTTTCAGATGACAGTAAAATAGAAGAATCCAGCAAAAAAGATTTAGATGAGTTTAGGGGTTTTTTAAGAAACCTTATGATGCACGGTGCAGTAGGTACTGCTTTAGGTGGTGCTATGACTCAAGTGGGCGAGCCTCAAAACTTAATTATTGCAGCAGCTGCCGGGTGGGACTTTGTGGAATTTTTTAAACATTGTTATACTGTTTCTGTGCCTGTATTTATTGCAGGGCTTGTAACTGTTATATTAGTGGAAGTAACTCATCTTTTAGGCTATGGCTATAAACTTCCAGATGCAGTTAGAAAAGTATTAGAAGATGATGTTAAAGAAAACAATGCAAAATTAACTAAAAATGCTAAAATGAAATATATAATACAAGCTGCAGTAGGTGTTATATTAATTGTGGCTTTAGCTTTACATGTGGCAGAAGTAGGCTTTATTGGCTTAATGGTTATTATATTATTAACAGCATTTAACGGTGTAACAGATGAACACCATTTTGGCCATGCTTTTACAGAAGCATTACCATTTACAGCATTACTGGTGGTATTTTTTGCCATTGTAGGTGTTATTCAAGATTTAGCACTTTTCAAACCTATTATAGACTTTGTTTTAAATATGGAAGGCAATAAACAGCTGGTAGCATTTTTTGCAGCAAACGGTATATTATCAGCGATTAGTGATAATGTGTTTGTGGCAACTGTTTATATGAGCGAAGTAAAAACTCACTTTTTAGGAGCAGGTGCAAAAACTGCAGAACAGGTGGCTCAAGCTGTGGCTTCTTTAGATGAGGCAACTCGCCAGCAGTATTATAATATTGCTGTATCTATTAACATGGGTACAAATATACCTTCTGTTGCAACACCTAACGGGCAGGCTGCATTTTTATTTTTATTAACTTCTTCCCTTGCTCCGCTTATTAGGCTTTCATATTTTGAAATGATGAAACTTGCATTTCCTTATGCAGTTATCATGACAATTACAGGCCTTGTGGCAACATCATTTTTATAAAATTAATTTAAAACATAATATTGGGCAGGTTTTTCCTGCCCTTAATATTTAAGGGGTTATATGGTATTTGGAAAATATAAAAGGCTGCTGCAAAATAACAGCAGTAATAAAAGCCAAAAAGAACAGGCAAAGCAGGCAAATATAAAAAAATTAAAGCCTGTGGATTTTGCATATTCAAAAGATATTGATGACCACTTAAATTACATTTTTCCAGGCAGGGAAACAGGGCTTCATATAGACCCAAGCGGTGCAAAATATCAAATAGATATTAATATAATGTACCCCACAGATGATGAGCCTTATTATGTGCTATATACTCAAGGTATGAGTAGTGAAGATATGCTTTTACCTGAAGATTTGGCAAAGGAATACCCAGAATTTAAGCGGGCAGAGCTTTTTATGCTGCTTCCTGCAGACTGGGATATAGATAATATGACAAGCACATACCCAAAACACGAAACATACTGGCCTATGCAGCTTTTAAGAATGGTGGCAAGGTATCATTACGAATTTTTTGCCTGGGTGGCACCAGGCTATACTGTAGAATATTCTTCATTTGCTAATAATACAAAATTAAGTGCTGCCATGCTTGTATCTTTAGGGGATGATATAGCAGTTATAAAAACAAGAGATAAAAAACTAATATCATTATATTTAGTTTTACCTGTATATAAAGAAGAAGTAAGGTATAAATTACAGCATGGATATGATGATTTTATAGAAAAATTTAATAAAGAATTTTCATCAAACACAGCAGAAGGCTGGGTGGTAGATATTAATAGAAAAAATATAGGTGAGTAGGTTTATTTTAAATCTTTAAGTGTAAAACAAAATAAATTTCTATAAAATTCTAAAAATTTTTAAAATTTCATTATTTTTCTCTTTATATTTTCATAAAAATTATTTATAACTATTAATTCATATATATTATGTATGGAGTAAATTATATTAAAATGCAGTTTTTCGATTTAGAATATACAGATAAGGAAACAAAAGCTCGTGCTGGCAGAATAAGAACTTTTCATGGGGAAATAGAAACCCCTATTTTTATGCCTGTGGGAACAGTTGGTTCTGTAAAAGCACTATCTCCAGAAGATTTAAACAACGCCGGTGCTCAGATTATTTTAGGCAACACATACCACTTATATCTTCGCCCAGGCTTTGAAGTTTTAAAACATTTTGGTGGCCTTGCAAAATTTAATTCCTGGCATAAGCCTACATTAACTGATAGTGGTGGCTTTCAAGTATTTTCCCTTGCTGAGCTTAATAAGATTACAGAAGATGGTGTTAGCTTTAAATCTCACCTTGACGGTTCATCTCTTTTTTTAAATCCTGAAAAATCCATAGAAATACAGGAAGCTATCGGCAGTGATATTATCATGAGTTTTGATGAATGTATTCCTTACCCTGCAGATATGGACTATGTATTAAAATCAGTTGATAGAACAGCCCGCTGGGCAGAGCGAGGAAAAAAAGCAAAAAAAAGGGACGACCAGTTTCTTTTTGGTATAGTGCAGGGCGGAGTATATGAAAATATGCGTAAACGCTCAGCAGAACAGCTTACATCTTTAGGTTTTGACGGTTACTCCATAGGTGGCTTAAGTGTAGGGGAAGAAATAGAAAAAATGTATGAAGTATGTGGCTATACAACAGAGTTTTTACCCAGCGATAAGCCCCGTTATTTAATGGGGGTTGGCACACCTGAAGATATTTTAACATGTATTGGCTTAGGTGTAGATATGTTTGACTGCGTTATGCCTACACGAAATGCAAGAAACGGCACACTTTTTACAAGCAACGGCAAGTTTTCTATAAAAAGGGCAGATTTAGTCTTTAGTGATGATAAAGTAGATGAAAACTGCAACTGCTACACATGCCGTAATTTCTCCCGCGGTTACTTAAGGCACTTATACAAAGCAGGGGAAATATTAGCTTTAAGGCTTAACAGCATACACAACATATCATTTTATCTTTCTATTGTAAAAAATAGTAGAAATGCTATAAAAGAAGGTAGGTTTAAATCATTTCAACAGGAAATGCTTTATAGATTAAAAGAAGGAAATAATAAAATTTAATAATACTTGGAGGTATTTATTATGTTTTTTGAAACAGCAGCTTACGCACAACAAGCAGGAGCAGCAGCTCCACAAGGGGCTATGGGTGGCTTAATGAGCTTCATGCCTATTATTTTAATGGTATTAATATTCTACTTTTTATTAATTCGCCCACAGCAAAAAAGGCAAAAACAACATGCAGCTATGATTGAAGCTTTAAAAGCTGGGGATACTATTTTAACAAATGCAGGTATTATAGGCACTATCCATTCAGTAGACGGCAACATTATGGTGGTAGATTTAGGCGGCACAAAAGTTCGCATGGTAAAAGGTTATATTGCTGATAAAGTAGACCCTAGCACCTTAAACCCAGTAGTAGAACAACCTAAGGAGAATAAATAAACCATG
>CAMEOC010000060.1 GCA_945929285.1 uncultured Mucispirillum sp. | reverse complement strand
GTACACTACTACTCAGAGGGTAGGCTTAGTTTTAGGGCCTGTCGTTTTTATTATCATGCTGCTTATTACTCCGCCAGAGGGTATGAAAGAATCAGCAATGAGAGTGGCAGCTATCACCACATTAATGGCAATATGGTGGATAACTGAAGCAGTGCCTATACCTGCCACATCATTATTACCTATTCTATTTTATCCACTTTTAGGGGTAGCACCTGTTGGTCAGGTTACAGCTCAATATGCAAACCCTACAATATATCTATTTATTGGTGGTTTTTTCGTTGCAGTTACTATGGAAAGGTGGAACCTGCATAGGCGTATTGCACTTTATACAATTAAAATGGTTGGCACAAGCCCTGCAAAAATGACTTTAGGTTTTATGGTTGCAACAGGTTTTATTTCCATGTGGGTTTCAAACACAGCTACAGCTATGATGATGGTGCCTATTGGTTTAGCGGTTATTGCTCAAGTTACAGGCATATCTTCAAAACAGCTGCTTGATGGCAGTGTAGGTGCAAAAGAGCAAAACTTTGGTAAAGGCTTAATGCTTGCTATTGCATACGCTGCTTCTATTGGTGGTGTAGCAACTATTATCGGCACTCCACCTAACACTATTATGGTTGGTATGCTTGATGCAACATACGGCAAAACTATCTCTTTTGCAGAATGGATGATGCTTGGCTTACCGCTTGTAATTATTATGCTTGCAGTTACTTGGTTCTTAATTGTTAAAGTATTATTTAACACAAAAGATTTACAGCTTTCTAAAGGTAAAGAAGTAATAGAGCATGAAATTGAAAAAATGGGCAAAATCTCTAAAGAAGAAAAAATAGTTTTAGCTGTATTTATTATGGTTGGTTTATTATGGGTATTTAACCCTGTAATAGTTGATATAATACCTGCATTAAAAGGTAAATTAAACGATACTGTTATTGCTATGTTTGGCACAATGCTTTTATTTATTATCCCTGCAGACTGGAAAAGAGGCATTTTTATACTAGACTGGAAAACAGCTGTTAAAATACCTTGGGATATAGTATTACTCTTTGGTGGTGGTTTTGCAGTGGCTTCTGGTTTTGAAAAATCTGAACTGGCAAAATATATAGCTCAGCAGCTTAATGGTTTAGATGGCTTACATATGTTAATATTTATCACAATAGTTACATTACTTGTGGTATTTCTAACTGAAATCACATCTAACACAGCAACAGCTACATTACTTGTACCTATTATGGGTGCTTCAGCTATTGCTTTAGGTATTCACCCATATGCTACAATTATCCCAGCATGTGTGGCTGCATCTTTTGCATTTATGCTTCCAGTTGCAACCCCACCAAATGCGGTAGTTTTTGGTAGTGGTGCTGTCCGTATTAAAGATATGGCAAAAGCAGGGCTTTGGTTAAACCTTATAGGCACAATAGTGGTTGTAGTATTTGTTGTTTATGTTATGCCAATTATTTGGGGTATAGATTTAAGCACTACCCCAGACTGGGCTTTAAAAGCTGGTGAAGCAGCTGCTACAAAATAATTAATATATAAATATTAATATAAATTAAGGGTATATATGAAAATATATACCCTTTTTTATGCTGTAATTTAAAATAATAATAAGAAAATAATATTTGAAATATATAAAAAAGAATAGAGAATAAATTATAGAAACTTAAAAATATAAGTAATATAAAAAGGTATTATCTTAAGTGGGCTCTTGCTTCTAAATCTAATATATGAATACATATAACTTCTGTAATATTTAATACTTTTTCTGGAAACTCATGGTATTTTATGCCGGTATATTTTTCCATTAATAAATCAAGGGCATAAGTTTTTTCTTCTATTGTACTTAAAAATTCCACCCTGCCTTTACCATATACAGTGCGAAAATAGCAGGAGTGGCCACAGGCAGTATCAGCTGTTTTTAAGCCGTCATTAATATCTGCTTGAAAGGAAATACTGCCCCTTTTTAAAAGCGGTATTTTTTTGCCATTTATACCTGTATGAAAATAAAGTTTATTATTATCATAAGCAAAGTTTACAGGCACAATGTAAGCATAGCCTTCATCATCAACAAGCCCTAAACGAAGCACTTCCATAGATGAAAGCATGTTTATTTTTTCATTAATATCTTCTATTATTCTATTGCTATTACCCATTTAGTTTTGATAACCCAGCCTTTTAGATATTTCTTTTGCATATTTTTTAGCAACAGGAAGTATTTCATTAATAAGCCTTTCGTGGCTCATTCTATAACCTGGGCCTGCCACACTAATGGCTGCAACAGGAGTGCCAAGATAATCTTTTATAGGCACAGCAATACAGCAAACATTATTTTCAAATTCCTGGTTATCAATAGCATATTCATTGGTGCTAACTTCTTTTAAATGTTGTTTTAGTTCAGGAAGTGAAGTAATAGTGTAATCTGTATATTTTTTAAGCCTTGCTCCAAGATACATTTTATTAAGCTCATCTTCTCCGGAAAAAGCAAGTTGAATTTTACCTATGGAAGTGCAGTATGCAGGCACATCTTTTCCAACTCTGGAAACTATCCTTACAGGGTGGTCTGCTTCCACTAAATCAAGGTATATAACATTGCCTTCCCTTAATATACCCACATAGCAGGCTTCCCCAACTTCTGAAACAATTTTTTCCATAAAAGGGCGGGCAAGCCTTAAAAAACCAAGTTTTGTAATAAATTTTTGCCCTAAATTAAAAATACCAATACCCAGCCTGTAATTTTCAGTAACAGGGTTTTGCTCAATATAGCCGCAGGCAGAAAGGGTAGCAAGCAGCCTAAAAACATTATTTTTATGAAGACCTAAAGTTTTTGAAAGCTCTGTAACGCCAAATTCGTCTTTATCATAATTAGTTCTAAATACTTCAAATAATTGTAAGGCATGTTGAACAGATTGGATAGATTTAACATTTGGTTTATACATATATTGCCCTCCAAATATACTAATATAAAATTATAGAATAATGTTATAGTTTTTGCAAGAAAATTATTTTAAAAATATTATAAATTTTGTAAAAAATAAAAAAGCTGTATAAAAATACAGCTTAATATATTGGTAATAAATAATATTATAAAAACAAATTAAGTTATGTATTTAAAATATTATATACGGTTTTATTTATTATTAGTAGTTTCTTCTACTTCATTACAGTCTATCTTTTTAGTGTTTGGCAGTGGTTTTTTAAATATATATGTATCTATTAATATTTTTATAAAAGCAGCAATAGGCAAAGCTATAAGCATACCAATAAAGCCAGCTAAAGCTCCGCCTATCATTAAACCTACAATTACAACCACCGGGCTAATTCCAAGGCTGTTCCCCACTATTTTTGGGGTAATAACCATACTTTCTAAAACCTGCACTATAATATAGCCTATAATAGTATATATAGGGTGAATAATATCTACATAAGTAAGAGCCGTTGCAATAATGGCACTAATTAAGCCAACTGTAAAGCCCACATAAGGTATCATGGCACCATAGCCTGTAAGTATACCAATAAAAAGCCAGCCTTTAACATCTACTATAAAAAGCACTAAAGAATAAAGGCATGAAAGAATAGTGCCTACTAAAAACATACCTCTAAAGTATTTGCCAATTAATATTTCAAGCTGTGCTAAATGTTCTATTATTTTTTGCATATTAAATCTCTCTACTAATTTATTTGTAAACTGTTTAAAATCAGGAAAATCCACCAGTAAGAAAAATACAAGCACCGGCACAATAAATACATTTACTAAAACACCTGCAATATTTGCAGCAGAAAGGGCAGCAGAAGAAAGGGTGTTAAGTAAATATTTTGATATAACCCCAAGCCTTTCGGTAATATATGCTTTACTTGTTTCTAAATCAAGTGATGATGAGATATTATATTTTGCCAGTAAATCTTCAATAAATGTAAAAAGTTTTGCAATATATTCTGGTGTGTGGTTTATAAGGTATTTTATATCATGTATCATAACAGGCAAAATACCTGTTAATATAAGCAAAAGAAAAAATATTAAAATAAGCACTAAAATTAATACACTTAAAAACCTAGGTATATGCATTTTCACAAATATTTCTACCAGTGGGTTTAAAAGGTATGCTATTAAAACCGATATGGTAAAAAGAAGCAGTATATTTCTTGTGGCATAAAGCAGGGCAATAATTAGTATTATCCCTGAAAAAAGTAAAATATTTTTAATGGAAAAATCTATCTCATTAAATTTCATTTTATCCACCTATATATTATCTATTTCTAAACTGTTTGGAAATAAAGCAGATGTTTCATTTTTTATATTATTATATTCTTCCTGGTTATTACTTTTTAAAAGCACATTTAAGTAAAACTTCATAAAAGAAAAAGTGCGTATTCCTTTATTATATATTAGCCTGCAGCTTTTGGCAGCTTCATTAAAATTACCCTTTTCAAAATTTATTTTAGCAGATTCTAGTATGGCATCAATATATTCTGGGTTTATATTTATGGCACTTGCTAAATCAGTAAGCGACTGGTTATCAAAACCAAGCTGGTAATTAACTAAAGCCCTGTAATAATAAGCATCTGCAAAATCTGGGCTTTTTAAAAGCACTTCAGAAAATATATTTTTAGCTTCTTCCATATTGCCCTGCTGAAAATAAACCTGGCCTAGTAAAAACCTGGAACGCTGATGTTCTGGGTTTATGCTAATAGTTTTTAAAAGAGTATCCCTTGCTTTATCTAAAGCCATAAGCCTGTAATAAGCAAGGCCTAGCTTATATAAATACATTGATTTATTAGGGGAATATTCCACAGCCTTTAAATAGTTTTGGCAGGCCTTCTGCATATCATTTAAGTCGCTAAAACATAAGCCTAGGTGGTAATAAGCAGAGCCTAAATCATAACCATTATCTTCAATATGTTCTAAAAGCAGCCTGATAGCCTTTGATAAATCACCAGATAAGTATTCATCAATACCAGTATGCAGTTTATCCATATTATTTCTCCAGGGAAAGTTTTTCTTTCAACTCTACCATATCTTTTGGTAGTTGTAAAGAAAGAGAAAGTAAATCATTACTTTTTGGGGGAATAAACTCTAAAAAGTATGAGTGCAGTGCCTGCCTTGAAAAGCCGTAAATATTTTTTCCACCATATAAAGTATCGCCTACTAATGGATAGCCCATATTAGAAGCATGAACTCTTATTTGGTGAGTTCTGCCTGTAAAAATAGTAACTTCTGCTAAAAAAGATTTTTTATATTTTTCTAAAACTTTAAAGTGGCTTTTAGCATATCTGCCATCATCACGAACAGCCATTTTTTGTCTGTTGCATTTATCTCTACCTATGGGTAATTCAACGGTTTTTTCAAGAAATGAAGGTGTGCCGTGGCATAGGGCTAAATATTTTTTTGTAATATTTCTGCTTAAAAAAATCTCTGAAAGAAGCATTTTATATTCTGAATTTTTAGCTATTATCATAAGGCCTGATGTATCTTTATCAAGGCGGTGGACTATACCTGGGCGAAAATCATCATTATCATCTTCTATGGTAAAAGTATAAAGTAAAGCATTTACTAAAGTATTATCAAAATTACCAGGGGCAGGGTGAACTACTAAGCCAGCAGGTTTATTTATTACAGCAAAGTTTTCATTATCATATACAATATCAAAGGAGATATTTTTTGGGGTTAAATCTATTTGAGGTTCTTCTTTAAAGGTTATAAATATTTTATCCCCAGCTTTTAGTTTAGTAGATTTTTTTGCAATTTTATTATTTATAAGAATAAGGTTTTCTTCAAATAAAGAAAGTATGTAAGACCTGCTTTTACCGCTAAGCCTGGCACACGCTGCATCTGCCCTTTCATTATCAATATCATTTATATATTCCATTTCTTCCATATGGTTTTGTATATTGAATATGAAAATATTACAAGTAAAATGTGAAAAGAAATAGAAAAAATAAATAAATTTTATATATTTTACTTGACTATATAAAAATTAATTGGTAAAAATAACATCACTCTTGCTGCAGAAAAACTGGTCTGTGGCTAATAACCGTAAGGGAGGTCCTAATGAGGACATACGAAACTATTTTTATTCTTAAGTCTAATTTAACGGCTGAAGAACAAGAAAAACACATTGAATTTTATAAGGAAAACATTACATCTCACGGTGGTGAAATCGTTAAGATGGAAGTGTGGGGTAAACAAACTCTTGCATACCCTATTGAAAAACAAACTGAAGGTTTTTATGTTTTAATTCAGTTTAAATCAGAAGGCAACTACATTAATGAAGAGCTTGAAAAACGCTATCAATTTAATGAAGATGTGCTTCGTTATGTTATAGTTATGCTTGACGAGAAAAAATTTAAGCAAAACCCTCGTAAAGAGCCAGTTCGTAAAGAACGCCCTGCTGATAAAGCATTTAAAGCTAAAAACGAAAATGGCGAAGAAGTAGAAGAAGTGCAGGAAGAAACTTCTGCAGAAGAAGTTCAAACTCAAGAGTAATAATCTCTTTTAGGTGAGCAATATGGCTTCATATAACAAAGTAGTTTTAATGGGTAATGTTACTAGAATACCAGATGTGAGAAATCTGCCAGGCAGTGCAACGGTGGTTGCTACAACTGGGCTTGCTGTTAGCCGTAAATATAAAGATAAAGAAGAAGTTATGTTTATAGATATTGTGGTTTTTGGCAAACTGGCAGAAACCATGGGTATGTATGTAACTAAAGGTTCGCCTTTATTAGTAGAAGGCAGGCTTTCATTTAGACAGTGGGAGCAGGAAGGCCAAAA
>CAMEOC010000059.1 GCA_945929285.1 uncultured Mucispirillum sp. | reverse complement strand
AGAAGGTGGAAAAGTAACAATAGACAGCATTGAACAGGTTGGCCCTCAAGTTGGTAAAGACTTAAAAAGGCAGGCTTTAATGGCAGTATTATATGCTGTAATAGGTATATTAATATATGTGGCTATTAGGTTTGAGCTTATGTCTGCAACAAGCTCTATTATCGCCTTAATACACGATATTATATTAACTTTAGCTGTAATAATAGCTTTAAATGTAACATTTGATTTAACAGTTTTAGCTGCATTATTAACAGTGGTAGGTTATTCCCTAAACGATAAAATAGTTATTTTTGATAGAATTAGGGAAAGGGCAAGAATGGACCAGCATAAGCCATTAATGGAAAGTATGAATATTAGTATTAACGAAACTTTATCAAGAACAATATTAACATCCACTTCCACACTGCTTGCTGTAATAAGCCTTGCTATCTTTGGCGGTGAAGTTATTAAAGGCTTTGCCATAGTTATGATAGCAGGTATTATTATAGGCACATATTCTTCTATTGGTATAGCAAGCTCACTTGTTTATACTATAAAAACATTTAAAAGCAAAAAAGCTGCTGCATAATATATATAAAAAGCCTGCTTTAATAAGCAGGCTTTTACTTTTTTTTTACTCTCTATTTCTTCTAAATATCATAATAAAGTATAAAATAAGCACAATAAATACTAAACATGCACTTATTTGATACATATAAGCATAGCCTAATTTTTCCCCGGCAAAGCCAAAAATGTATGGACCAACACCACCGCCAATATCTAAAAATATATATAAATGTAGTAAGCAAATAAATAATAAGTGTAAAACTAATACAGGCTTTAAATAAAGGCTGTCAGCTTGAAAGCCAAAAATAAGCCTTGCAAATAATGCACCTATAATAAATATACCACTGGCAAGGCCTGCCAGTGCATTTGATGTATGCAGGTTATTTATTGCAAAAGATATAGTTGTTACAAAAGTAATATAGTAAGAAAAAGCTACTATAAAATTTACTATCATTAATATTATAAAATACTTATTAAATATTGGGAATTTCTTTGCCATAAATTGCTTCCAAAAATTATTTTTTAAGATATTACATTATTAATATGACTTTATCAACTAAAATATAAAATATAAATAAAACCAGGTGAAAAAAAGAAAAATTTATATTAAGTATTTTTTTAATGTGCCGATTAATAATTTTATGGATAATAAAGCAAAACTAATTGATAAAATACTTAAAGATTTTTTAAAAAATGAAGCACAAGCCACAGATGTGCGAATACTATCCATACGCCATTTTTTAACCACATTAAATAATGCAGTAGATAAGTATTTAGAAGAAAGTGATGAGGAAAGCTCAGAACATAAAAGGCTTGTAATAATGCTTGATGATATGGCAGAAATTTACCGTAATGAAATATCTGAACTGCTGGTAAAAAGAGGCAAACTGCAACACTATATTGAAATATTTAGTAAAGAAGTAATATCAGAAGATAGAAAAGCAGTGGAAGCATTAATGAAACAATCTGAAAACCATAATAATTACATTAATTAATGGCAGTTATATAAATTAAAAAATATTTTAAGCAGTATATAAAATTATTAGAATATATAACTACATGCCATATTTAGATTTTTCCTGGTTGTACCAGCTTTCTATTAAATCTTTTTCTTCAATAAGTTTTGAAAATGTGCCTTTATAATCAAAATCTCTATCATTTCTGGCGTTTTGTTCTAAATCTTCACAAAGTTTTCTAAAGGATTCAAAGCCTAAGTTTGCAGAAGAACCTTTTAATTTATGACCCACTTTGTGAATCTGTTCTTTATCAACACTATTAACAGCAGCTTCTAAAGCAGGAAATTCATCTGCAATAGATTTAACAAATATGCCAATTAGGTTAAACAAAATAGTTTCATCAATACCGCCGCCTAAAAATTCCACAACTTTTTTTACATCATAACTAAAATCACTCATGGGACTACCTTTAAAAAACTTTATATAAAATTATAGGGAAATTTATATATTAAAGTCAAGTTTAAAATTTAAACCTAATGTTCTATTTTTTAATGTATAAAGTATAACTTATTTATAATAAAGGTAAAATAAATAATAATAAATAGTAATAATTATTAATTACATAATAATTTGTAAAAATAAAAGGACTGCGACAATAGATGACGCACCAAAATAATATTAATAATGTATAAAATGTTTAGAAATAAAATAATAAATATAAAAGAAACAAGTTAGTAGTAGACAAAAATAAATATTAAACTTAATATATATGAAGGTGATGTATGGAAAATTTAGGTAAAATTATCACAACAGCAAGAAAGTTAAATAATATCGGAAGGTGGGCCAATGAATTTTTACACCAAAGGTCTTCTGTGGCAGAGCATTCTTTTTCTGTAGCTCAAATAGCCCAGCTTTTAGGTGTTTTAGAAGAACAAAACGGCTCAGAAATCAACTGGCAAAAGCTTTATAGAAAAGCCCTAAATCACGATATTCCAGAAGCTGTTATGGGTGATGTTATCAGCACCACAAAAAATTCCAATGCAGAAGTGAAAAAGGCACTAAGTTTAGTGGAAGAAACATTGGTGGAAGAAAACCTTTTAGCTTTTATTAACGAGCCTTTTAGGGCAATATACAGGGACATTATTTTTGATGGTAAAGATGAAACCATAGAAGGCTTAATACTTTCAGCGGCAGATAATATTGATGCTTTAATAGAATGTATTCAAGAAATAAAGCTTTGCAATAAAGAGCCGTTTTTAGAAAAATATGGCCATATACTTGCAAAAATAAAAAGCATCAACTTATACTCTGCTGCTTATTTTGTAGATAATATTCTACCATACATTATAAGTGATTGTGAAATGCTTAAAGATATATAGATAAGCATAAAAAGGGGTTTATATGAAAAAAATATCTTATGTATTAGTGGCATTACTTATTATAGTAATGGCTTATGGCTGTAAAAAACAAAGTAATGAAGGTGTGCAGGTTAATTCTGCCCCTATGGAAACAATAGACTATGCAGGCTTTGAAAAAGTAATGGCAGAGCATAAAGGCAAAGTGGTTATGGTAAACTTTTTTGGGTCATGGTGCCCGCCTTGTAAAATAGAAACCCCAGATTTTGTGGAAACTTATGAAAACTATAAGGACAAAAATTTTGTTATAATAGGTTTAGCGGTTGATAGAAATAAGGCAGATGCTGTAAAATTTGTAAATGATTTTGGGGTAACTTATCCTGTTTACCAAGCTACTGAAGATTTAATCCGTTATTTTGAAGTAGGGCCTATACCTACCAGCTTTGTTTTTACAAAAGACGGCACTTTTCTTGATAAATTTGTTGGATATATGAGTAAGGATATTGTTACAAAAGTAGCCCAATTGGGAGGAAATTAGTGATGGAAAAAGTATTTATATGCGGTCATAAAAACCCAGATACAGATTCTGTGGCTTCAGCTGCCAGCTATGCTTATTTAAAAAACCAAATTAATAAAGACTATGAGTTTGTGCCTATTAGGTGCGGTACAGTTAACGACCAAACAAAATTTATTTTCCAAAAAGCAGAAGCTGCGCTTCCTGAATATATGAAAGATATATATCCAAAAGTAGTAGACAGTATGACTACAAACCTTATTACTGCAGAAGAAACAGACCCGCTTTCTAAATTTATGAGAATAATAAGGGAAAAAAACCTTAGGTTTTTACCTGTTACAGGTAATGATATGGAATATATTGGTATGCTTGGTGTAAATGATGTTACAGAGCTTTTCTTAAGGGATGACAGGCAGGAAAAACCAATATTTAACCTTAGGGCGGATACCCTTCGCCGTTCTTTAAAAGGCACTATTTTAAATGTAGGGGAAAAGGAAGAATTTCAAGCATCTGTTGTGGTTGCCACCATGGCTTATGATGATTTTAATGAGCATGTAAACAATGTGGCAGATGAAGAACGCACTTTGTTAATTACAGGCAACATGCAAAATATTTTGCAAGATGCTTTTAAGAAAAAATACCCTGCTATAATTATTGTAGGTTTAAGCGAAGAAGCATGTAAAAGTTTAGATTTTGGGGAATATAAAGGCTGGGTTTTCTATTCTCCGTTTGATTCATCACAAACTATTAGATGTGTGGAAATGGCAACGCCAATTGGCAAGCTTTTAAATAAAGTAGAGCCATGTGCTCCCCATGATTATATAGATTCTGTGGCAGATGCCATTAGCAAATCAGGCACAAAAAGCCTGCCAGTTGTAACTGATGGCAAACTGGTGGGTATTATAACAGGTACCGACCTTTTAAAAAGAAAAAGAGCAAGGCTTATTATGATGGACCATAACGAAGCAACCCAAGCCATAGACGGTGTGGAAACTGCAGAGCTTATGGAAATAGTGGACCACCACAGGTTAGGCACTATTAAAACCAGTAGCCCTGTTACATTTTTTGCAAAGCCTGTTGGTAGCACATGCACCCTTGTTTACCAGCTTTATAAAGCAAACAAAGTGGAAATACCAAATAAAATTGCCATGCTTTTATTGGGCGGTATGCTTAGTGATACTGTAATTATGAAATCTCCAACCTGCACAGCAGATGATGTTGCAGCTATTGAAGATTTAGCTTCCCAGTGCGGTATAGATGCGAAAGAATACGGTGTGGAAATATTTTCAGCAACTGACGGACTTACTTCCCGTTCTGCAAAAAATATTATAGGCACAGATTTTAAAATATTTGAAGAATACGGTGTGCGTTTTGGTATTTCTCAAGCAGAAACTGTTACACTGGCTCAACTAGGTGAAGTGAAAGAAAAATTACAGGAAGAACTGCAAAATGTAAAAGAAAATAATAAGCTTGACTGGATGATGCTTTTAGTAACTGATATTATAAAAGAAGAAAGCCAGCTTATAACAACAGGTTTTGCTCCAGGAGAAGCTGTATTTAGCTATAAAAAACTAGAAGATAAGCTTTATTATTTACCAGGGGTATTATCCCGTAAAAAGCAGCTTCTTCCAGAGATTTCAAGGATTTTAGAAGAAATAAGCAAATAACATATATTAAAGGCTGTCTTTTAAGGCAGCCATTTTTTTAATATTTTTCAAATAAAATTTTCCTATTAATAATATCTAAAAAAATTATAAATTTTAGATAAAACTAAAAAAACTATTTGTATAAAAAATTGATATAAAAAATATTGATAATAAAAAAATATTAATAGGAGTATGTGCAGTAGTCGCAACTATTGTGGCAGCTTGTGGATATATAGCAGAACAGGCTGATAATATTAAAAATCAATGTGGAGTAGAAGAAAGAATATTTGAAAAGTTTTATAATGAATATATAGTATTTGTTAAAGATAAACCAGATATGCCACCACTAGATAACAATAACTTAAAATTAAATATAGATTATATTTTTAAGGAAATAGGAAGGCAAATAAATAAACCATTTACAAATGAAGATATTATGCCAGTAGTTGCTAAAATAATAGGCGAAAGTAATGAGTTTGCAGAAGTAAATAGTTATGAAAGGCTTATGTTAAAAAATGAGGAGTTTAAAAGACTTTTTCCGAGCCTGTATCAAATTTTGTGTAAACTGTTTAATTTCCGTATTCCATCTCAAATCTATTTAAAGCTCGCTTCAGTTTCTGATAGGTACAGTCCATTTTTTAGAAGCCTGTTTTATAGCTAAAAAGACAGCTTTAAAAGCAGCCTGGTCATCAGGAAATATTTTTTACAGTGCCGGATTAATGGGTTACTTTTATCCAGCAGATAAATATGCTGATGGTTCATTTTCAAATGCACGCTCCAATGAAGCAGATGTATTATATGTTAACCACAAATATTTTAATGCTCAAACTTATGAAGAAAAAAAGATAGATTTAATAGCAACCTTTATACATGAATTTCAACATATGACATTGTTTGATACTAGAAAACGAAATAATCTTAATGTAAATGTTTCTATATGGATAAATGAAGGATTATTAATGCTTGCAGAATATTATGGTGGATATGCACTTCCTCATAAAAATTATCTATATAACTATTTTGATAAAGAACAACATAAATCTTTAATGACAGATGATAGCTCACAAAACTATGGATTAAGTATGCTGTTTGCAAGATATATGGATTATTTGTATAAAGATACTTATATTAAAACAATCTACTCATCTTATGAAACTGGCATTAAGGCAATAGAAGTAACAGCAGGAAAAAACTTTAATGAAATATATGAAGACTTTGTGAAAATGATACTTATTACAGGGCGAAATATAACAGATGATAGCAAATATAATATATCAGATTTTAATCATATAGAAGGTACAGAAGAATATAATAAAAATGGCTTTAATCTGGCAAATATTATTGATGAAGTGTATTCAAAAAATAGTGGTAAAAATAGTTTTATTACATCATCAGGATATAGGTCAAAAGAGTTGGGTATATACTCATTTTTTATTACAAAATGGAAGGGGCAGATAAATAATATTACTTTAGAAGGAAATAAATGAGTGACAGGTATATATTATCATTAATAATTATTGCAAAATGCTATTTTTTGTTTATAATATACACTATGAAAGGAGTGTATATATGAAAAAATTAGTAATTACATTATCATTATTTTCTTTGATGATTACAGGTTGTGGAGATATTCTTGATATTTCAAGTAATGATTTGCAAACAGGTAGTAATGACAGTGGCAGCTCCAGTGGCACAGATGGTGATACAGGCTCGGTTAATGATTTGCAAACAGGTAGTAATGGCAGTGGCAGC
>CAMEOC010000058.1 GCA_945929285.1 uncultured Mucispirillum sp. | reverse complement strand
CCCCCTGTCTGGCGGATATATGTAATTAAAGTAATACCAACCCCTAACATAACAGCAGTCATTAAGCTTTGTATTATATGGGTGTGAAGCCTGTCTGTTTTATATAATATATGCAGTAAAAATATCATAAATAAAGCCCCTGCAATAGAGCCGGAAAAGGAAAACACATACTTATCCATCTCCCCAAAAATATAAGGGCTTAAATATATGCCAACTCCTGCCAGCAGGTAAAAAACTAATATACCCACAAATGAGCCTGCAGCAAGAGCGTTTATTTCAATACTTCTTCTTTGGTATGAAAGCACAACCCCAAGCATACCAGCACTTAAGCCTAAAAGTGAAGAACTTTTAAGCATGGTATTAAATATAAAAGTATCACTTATTTCTATCATGGCTTGCATCCATATAAAGCCTGATATTTTTAATAATACCAGCACTCATACCATAAGTTTTTTCAAAATTATATATCTTCAGTTTGCCCTATGCCAAAAAGCTTCACATTTAAAAGTGCCACCATATCAAAATACCTTGGTATTGTAACAAAATCATGGTGAGAAACAATAACAGTTTTCTTTTTAGCCCGTAATTCCTGCAGCACTTCCACAATAATATTAATGCTTTCTTCATCAGCTGCAACCATAGGGTCATCCATTATAAATATACCAGCATTTTGCACTAAAGCTCTGGCAATTAAAGCCCTGTGCTTCTCCCCGCGGGATAAATCACATATACTTTTTTTCGCCATTTTTTCAAGGCCCATTCTTTCCAGTGCTTCCCATGTAGCTACCTTATCACTTTTTTTAGGGTTTTGGGAAGATTTAAGCCTGTTATATGAGCCCATAAGCACTAAATCAAAAAGGCTTATAGGAAAATCCCAGTTTACCATATTTCTTTCTGGCACATAAGCAATATCATTTTTAACAGCATGGGTTGGCCTGGCATAAATATACACATTACCAGCAGTTGGCTTTTCTATACCTGCTATGGTTTTTAAAAGTGTAGTTTTACCGGAGTTATTAGGCCCTAATATAGCTAAAAGCACACCGCTTGGCACTTCCATATTAATATTTAAAAGGTTTGGCCTGCCCTTATATTCCACAGTTACATTTTCGCATTTTACTGCCACATTTAACTGCTCTATATGTTCTTTTGAAGAATATGTTCTTTTAATCATCTGCTTTTCCATATTACCATACTTATTTTTTTAATAATGCTTTTACTATTGTATCTATATTATGTCGCATCATTTGTTCATAACTATTATTATACCCTAAAGTATCTGCATATAAAGTGCCACCTATTTTTACAAAATGGCCCTTAGTTTTCAATGTGGCTTGTAAAAGCCTTATATTCCTATCTGGCACTGTGGCTTCTAAAAATATGGTATCCACATTTTTTTCAATTAAAATATCTGCTAAATTATTAATATCAATAGAAGAAACTTCTGCATAAGTGCTTATACCTTGAATAGATAATGTTTCAAACCCATAAGCCCTGCCAAAATATGCAAAAGCATCGTGTTCTGTAACTAATATACGCCTTTCTGTAGGTATTAAAGCAACCTGTTCTTGAATATATTTATGAAGCTTCATAAGGGAATAAAGCACAATTTCTTCATGCTGAAAGTAAACCTGGGAGTTTTCTTCGTTCATTTTAACAAGGTTATCAGAAATAAAGGTGGCAACTTCTGCCCAAAGAGCTGCATCGTGCCAAATATGTGGGTTAAAGTCATTACCACTATATATTTTTTTATCTTCTGGTATATTTTTTGTAATGGATATTGCAGGGGTAATATTGCCTATTTTACCAAGAGCCCATTCCAGCCTGCCTTCTAAATTGCCACCATTATATATAATAAGTGAAGAATCAGTTATACGGATAATATCTCTTTCTGTGGCAGTATATGAGTGAGGGTCGTTACCACTTTTTATGGCAAGGTTTGTTTCCACAAAATCGCCACCTATATTTTTAACTAAATCATTTATCACTTCATTGGAGCATATAATTACTGATTTATTTTTATCTTTTATAGTCTTTACCTGGCATCCTGCTGTAAGTATAATCATGAATGCCAAAAGTAATATATATATTTTTTTCATAGTTTATATTACACCATCATTTTGTAATATTTTTGCAAATTCTTCTAAAAGTATGTTTTCATCTACTTTCTTAATAATCTGCCCCTTTTTAAAAATAAGCCCCTGGTTTTTGCCACCTGCTATGCCATAATCTGCTTCCCTAGCTTCGCCAGGACCGTTTACAGCACAACCCATAACAGCAACACTTATTATTTTACTAGAAGTCTGCAACATATTTTCTACTTTTTCTGCCAAATCTATTAAATTTATTTCTGTTCTGCCACAGGTAGGGCATGATATAATTTCTGGACCTTTTCTTCTTAAATCAAGGCTTGATAATATTTGCCAGCCAACTTTCACTTCATCAAGCACATCACCAGTTAAAGAAACCCGCAAAGTATCTCCAATACATGAAGCCAGCACCGCACCAATACCAACGGCAGATTTTATAGTGCCTGAAAATATAGTGCCTGATTCTGTAACACCTACATGCAGTGGAGAATTATCTTTTTCTGCAAAAAGCTGGTATGCTTTAATTGTCATAGGCACTGAGCTTGATTTTAATGAAACCTTAAAATTTTCAAAATTTAAGTCGTATAAATACCTAATATTTCTAAGGGCTGATTCCACAAGAGAAGTGGCACAAACTCCATATTTTTTCAGTAAATCTTTTTCCAGTGAGCCAGAATTTACACCAACCCTAATGGCAGCCCCTGCAGATTTAACTGCTTCAGTTACTATTTTTAATTTATCATAGCCCCCTAGATTACCAGGGTTTATTCTAATGCAGTCTGCACCTGATTCTATGGATTTTATGGCAAGCTTATAATCAAAATGAATATCTGCTATTAATGGAATATGTATTTTATCTTTAATCTCTTTTAAAGCTGCAGCTGCCTGCATATCTAAAACGGCACAGCGGATAATTTCGCAGCCTGCCTTTTCTAAAGCCAGTATCTGCTCCACTGTTTTTTCCACATCTCTTGTATCTGTATTTGTCATAGACTGAATATAAATAGGGTTATCGCCCCCTAAAGATAAACTGCCCACTTTTATTACACGGCTTTTCATTTAATAACCTTTATTTACTTATAATATTTTCCATACTTTACCATAAAGCATAAAATAAAATCAACTTTTTATTTTCATTTATTACATAAATTTTTATTTGCTTTCCTTAAATATTTAACCCTGTAAAATTAAAAAATGTATTTTATGGAAATAACGGACATATATTTATCTGTAATAAATATTATTATATAAAAAAAGGAGTAATAATATGAAAACAGTTAGAAACTTAATTGAAAAAATAAGAATAAAAATAAACGATGGCTCATCTTTTGAATTTAGCGATGAGGAGCTTTTATCTTATATCCATTCAGGGCTTACACAAATAGAAATGCTGCTTTTATCAAACAGAGTAAAATTTAATATTACCCTGCTTCAAACAAGTGTAAATATTTGCCCGCTGCCTTCTGATATGTTAGAGATTTATAATATTATTATAAATAAAAACACTGTGCCTTTAAAAAATGAATATGAAGAAAGCTATGGCTATTATATACTTAATAATAATATTATGCTTCCAGAAAACAATGCTTTAATATATTACATTAAAGAGTTTGATAGGTTTTTAATTGATGATGCAATAAATTTAGCTTCATCTTACATTGAATACTTATATTTATTTACTGTTATAAAAGCATTATCTCGCCTTGAATTTAATATGGATAGGGAAGAAAAAGAGCTTATACAGCTTTCAAACCTTATTATAAAAACCACCCTTTCCAAATACGGCTCCTATACTCTTAAACGCGATAACAGGTTTGCCCTATGAAAAAAGCATCATACACTTCTAAAAACTCTGTGGCAAAACTTTATAAACCAATTAGCGGTATGTGTAATACCATAAGTGGCGAATATATTAAAGATAACCAGGCCTGCCATATATCTGGTGTTATATATAATGAAGATATAAACTCTTTTTCAGGCTCATATATGTTTGATGCTGTTTCTGCTTACAGCAGTATGGCATTTTCAAGGCTTTATAATATTTTATATAAAGGAAAACAGTGCCTTTTTGCTTCCTTTAATGGGGGAATTTACGATATAACAAACAATAAAAGGTATAATATTGAAAATAATGCTGTGCCCAGTGATATTATAAGCAACCAGGACGGTATTTATATTGCAAGCACATATAATATTTACCATATTAGCAATAACGGCAGTCTTTCAAAGATTACTTATTCTTTAGCTCCTTATTCTTGGCAGCGGCTTTCTCCTCGTCAAAGTGAATATACACCTACTAACTCATTAATGTATTTTAGTTCACGGCTGTTTTTTTCAGACAGCAGAGGCACAGGCTATATGGTAGAAGGCTCAAATGAAGTAAAAATTTTAGATAGTTCCCTTAAAACTTTAGATTTTTTTATTTGCAATAACACTCTTTTTGCTGCAGATGCCACATGTATTTACATTATTTCAACCAATGAAACAATTATGTATTCCAATATTTCTTCCTATGGCTTTAGAAGCAGGTTTACAGCAGCTTACGGCTATGAGCTTTTAAATCTTATAAATGACAGCACTGCATATAAAGTGGCTGCATTTAATACCCTTGATAAAACCATAAAGTATTATCCTGTTAATTTTAAAAAAGGCTTAAATACATACGGTATGAAATATATAAGGGTTATTAACAATGAAATATTTTTGCTTATTAATGAATCAAATGAATCTTTAGAAACCATAAAATCATCATTATACAGGCTTTCTTTTAACGGCTCATCATACAATGTTTCACAAACTTTATTTACAGATTTTATTAATACTATTTTTTTGCAAAATATTTTTTATGCTGGCAACTCTTTAATGTGCTATTTTTCTGCACCTATTAGCCATAAAAATGCTGTGGATACTGTAATGGTTTATGAATTTTCCAATAATAAGCTGGTATTGCTTGATTATATAAACCCAGAAAATAAAGCATCATCATCTACCATTACAGTTAATAATAACAGGCTTTATGTGGCAAACTATAATGGCATTTTTTATGTGGATGTTTCCCCGGAAATTGAAGATATACCCTGCCTTTTAATACAAAATGGCAGGCTTTGTGTGCCACAAGGCTCATCCCTTTATTTTAGCGGTATAGGTGATTTTTATAACTGGGCATGGGGCACAGATTTAGATGCTTTATTTGTGGAAATAGGATATAAAGACGGCGGCAAAATCATATATGCTGTGCTTGTATTAGATAGTATTATTGTATTTAAAGATAACGGCAATATTTACAGGCTTGCAGGAAGCTACCCTAACTGGATTATTACAAAACTAGGGGAAGTAGATAAAATAACCAGCAGAGCTATAACTTATGGTTCATCTATTATATTTGGTGCTTCCTCCGGCGTTAAAAAAATAAGTGCCACAGAATATTATGGTGATTTCTTCTTATCTGATTATCAAAATGTAATGCAGGATAAAAATGTATTAGATGTATGCCTTATAAGCAGTAGAAATACAATAGTTTTTTCAAGAAATGAATATATTTTTGAATACTCAAATATTTTAAAGGGTTACACTATATATGTTATGAATGAAAATACATCATATAAACAGTTATTAGAAATATATAATGGAGCATATAAAACTTATGCTCTTGATGGCAGAGGCAGGCTGTATATTGAAAATAAAAGCAAGAAAAATAATATACATGTAATATATAAGGAAGTAAAAAGTAACTTAAATTTGGTAATAAAATCTATAACCATATATACAGAAACTTTTAATGAAGATAAATCTTTTACATTAAAACTTGATAATATGGTTTATAATTTTGTTATTCATAAAAATACCACAAAACATAAATATTTTATAACTAAAAAACTAAATAAATTACAAATAGATATAACCCATAAGGGAGATTTTTTTATAGATAATATCTTAATAGAATACTCATCTATTGGGAAATAAAAAAGGAGAAAATAAATGGGATTTTTTGATGGATTAAATAAACTTTTTTTCGGAGAAAACACTGCAGAAAATAAGCAAAGGCAGCAGTATGATAAAATTGCAAATATAGATAACAGAATGGAAGATTTTGAAAACTTAAGCGGACAAGCACTTAATAATCTAGCAGGCCGTGGAATAGTTAATTCTTCTGTTACTTCAAAAGCACTAGGCTCTGCCTTATCTCAAGCAGAAGACAACTACTGGAATGACCAAATAAAACTTTTAAGCATAGGCTATGGC
Source organism: uncultured Mucispirillum sp. (assembly GCA_945929285.1). Classification (GTDB taxonomy): domain Bacteria; phylum Chrysiogenota; class Deferribacteres; order Deferribacterales; family Mucispirillaceae; genus Mucispirillum. The sequence goes on along the minus strand of CAMEOC010000058.1, from coordinate 481 downwards.
GAAGATCATAAAGGCATAGCAGGTGATTTAATAAAATCTACCACAAAGGGAATATTTTCTAGTATTTTTTAAAATATTAGCCTGTGGTTAAATTATTTCCACAGGTTAATATGTACTTATACCATATATTTTTAAATTTTCCCTTGAAATTATATGATTTTATTATTATACTGTATATAGTATATATTAGGGGGTATGATATATTTATTTAAGTAATATATTTATAAGTTAAAAACTTGTTTGAGTAATTAATTTTTTATTATGAGTTTGTTGCTCATATTCTTTAATTAAGATTATTATGCAGGCTTCTTAAGCCTGCTTTTTTTAAAACAATGTATATTTTTTCATATATTTAAAAATAATACTTGATTTGTATTGATTGATAGTATAGTTTTATATATTAGGTTTCTCAAATAATAATATTTTTGTTTAATATTGCTTTTTAATTTTAGACACAAAGATTTTATCAAAATTCAAATCA
>CAMEOC010000057.1 GCA_945929285.1 uncultured Mucispirillum sp. | reverse complement strand
ACCATTAAACAGCCCTGGCTGTTATGGTTTTTGCAGGCTTTTTCATAAAAAGAAAAGGCTTCTTCTTTTTTATCATCTTTATAATAGTAAAAATCCCCCAATATTAAGCAGGCTTTACTATCCTGCATACTGCATGCTTTTTTAAGATAATTTAGCCCTTCTTCATATGGGTCTGCAATAAAGCCATATAAATAGCTTTCCCCAAGGGCTCTGCAGCCTTGTGATTTATTATCATTACACTGCTGTAAAAATATATTAAAAGCCTGCTGGTAATATTCATCTCGTTTTTTATTGCTTTCTATTACCCCTTTTCCTGTATTATATAAATCACCTAAAAAAAGGCATGAATAACCGTTTTTTGCCACACAGCCTTTATTATAATATTTGGCAGATTTATCATAATCAACATCTTTATATTTTCCTTCTGCATATATTTTGCCTAAAAGGTTGCAGTCATCATAGTTTAAGTTAGCACACCCTTCTTCTGCTAAATGAAGTGCTGCTGTAATATTGCCATTTTCATAGGCTGTTTCGCCACTTTTATGGTAAAGCTCTGGTATATATAAATAGGCTTCCTGGCTGCTAAACCTGGCACAGCTGGAGATTAATACAAAAAAAATTATTAAAAATATTAAAATTTTACTTTTCATATTGCTCGCTTTAGTTTACAAATATAATATATAAGTCTATTATAAAAGATATAATTTATCAATTAGAAAGATTGTATTATAAAAATTTCCTGAGGGCAATATGAAAAAAATAACTTTTTTGCTTATGTTTGTGTTATTTTTTACTGCAACTTATGCTGCAGATAAGCCCATATTTAATATAATAGATAATGAATGTGTAGTCTTTTTACAAGGCTCCACCATTAACTCTAATATTAGTGCACCTTTAGAAATTTTTTTAAACACCATATCAAAAGCAAATCTACAAATATGGTATATTAAAAAAGACCAATATTCAAGAGTGAAATTTAATAATAATACTTATGCAGAAATTTCTTCCTTTAATGAAGCAGATTCCAATGTTATTATATATAAAAAAGGCAGGTCTTATTATAATATTAACCTGCTGGATAGCAATTTGCCTGAAAAAGTAAACACATATTTTGGCAGAAGAATATACCCTGTGTTTGATAAACGCACAAAAACTATGTATGTAAAAGGCTATGAAGGGGTTATATATATTAAATATAACGAAAAAGAAATATATGATTTAAAAAACGGCTATTTAGATAACAGCGAACAGGAAGTATATTTTCAAACCCAGGAAAATGTAAGAAGGCAGATTATACAAATGCTTTATACTTTAAAAATAGATTATCAGGAAGCAGGTGATAATATAAAAGAGATTATGTTTCCCAATGGATATAAAGTTTTGCTTGAAGGTAAAGGTGGCAACCTTATTCTTTTTAGGCAGGGCATACGCCCAGAAGTTGTACCACTTTCTTCCCAAAGTATTGTTTCATTAAATAGATTTTTTAAGAGGTAGTAAGTATGGTATCACTTTTTAAAATGAGTAAATCTGAAGGTATGTTTGTAAAAGCATACTGTAAAGATGGCGAAATTATTACAGGTATTGTATCTACATATCTACGCCCTGAAGATAACCCAAAAGAAAGAACTGGGGTAATAGAAATAGATAAGAAAAACCATTATGTTGTTGTAAAACAGCATGAACTTGATAAATTAGAAATATATGACCCTGTTTCAGGTATGGCAGTTTCTACAAAACCTACCACCTTTGAGAAACTAAAATATTTTATGCTGGGCAGGGATATAAATAAATAATTTGGAGCATATATGAAAAAAATTGTTGTTATGGGTGTAGGTAACTACATACTTTCAGATGAAGGTGTTGGCATACATGTTATAAGAGAGTTAGAAAAAATGCAGTGGCCTGAAAATGTGGAAATTTATGACTGCGGCACAACTGGCATATTATCTTTTCATAAATTTGTGGAAGCAGATATTTTAATAGCCATAGATTCTATTGCACTAAAAGAAGAACCAGGCACTATTAGAGTTTATCAAAAAGATGATATTATGCTTTCTAAAGTGCCTATGAAAATATCGCCTCATCAAATAGGCTTTCAAGAAACACTTTTTCAAACAGAGCTGCACTCAAAATCACCTGAAATTGTTACATTAATTGGGGTTGTGCCAGAATCATATGCAGCTGGTACTGAACTTTCTGAATGTATTGCAGAAGTTTTGCCAGATGTAATTAAATTAACCATAGAATATATTAATAAATATGTGGAAGAATATAAATAAATTTTGATTATAAAATATGCTGGTAAGTAATTAACTTATACCAGCATATTCTATATTTTGCTGTATTAAATACTTTGCCTTTTAAAGCATAAGTATATTTTTTAAATATGTTAAATCTGCCCCTTTGCTACATAAGCTGGGCTGTATTTAAACTATCCACTTTTTTCTGCAGGTCGTTATATACACTTAATACCTTATTGCTGTATTTTTTAGGCAGTCTATTATTTTTCATAGCCCTATACATATTACTAGGTCCCATATTATAAGCTATTAAAGCATGCTCCACATTACCATTTGTTTTTTTCAGAAGATAGTCCATATAAGCTGTGCCAAGCTTAATATTTGTTTCCATATCGTATAAATCTTCTATTTTATTTATACCTTTATTATTTTTTTTATGGATATAAGAAGCCGTGCCTGGCAGTAACTGCATTAGCCCTTTTGCACCTTTATTTGATAATGCTTTATCTTTAAAATTACTCTCCACTTGTATTAAGGCAATAATTAATAAAGGGTCTATATTATGAAGTTTTGCCTGCTCTGTAATAACTTCTGCCATGGTATATCTTGTATGGCTTGGAAGCCTTTTTGCATTGCTGCAGCTTAAAGCATAGTTGGTTAATAATATTTCTTTGTAAATATTATTAGCTTGGGTAAAAGAAGATATTTCCTTGGAAATATTTTCTAAACGCTTTTCATTTTCTGAAATTGTAAGCTCATGTTTATCTGCAACCTTATCCACATAAGGTGTCATTAAAAACGGTATAACAGATAAAAAACCAAGCAACAATGCCATTAAATAAAAAGGTGGCGTTATTGAATAGAAAAATTTTTCTACCCTTTCAAGTATCACTTTAGTATATTTAGTATTCATAGGTGGAAATTTAATATAATCTCATATAAAGTCAAGTATTATATTTTTAAAAAATTCATTATTTTTCAAGGATAATTTATAATTTTATATAGTTTTTAAGGGCTAATATTTTATAAATAAATGTTAATAAAATTATTTTTTTAAAAATCTTAACCAGCTTGAATATTTCATTGAAAAATGACAGTTTTTCGTATATATTTTATTATAAAATTTTTTTTGTGTTTATTATAAATAACATATACTATTTTTGAAATATATTTTTAGCATTACATTATCTACACAATTTCTACTTATTTGGAGCATACATGGAATACACTTACGATAGTATGATTTATGATGATTTAAAAATATGCCAGCTAAAAGAAGGGGGTTTCCGCTTCGGCTGTGATTCTTTAATACTAGCCTTTTTTACAAAAGCAAAACAAAAATCACTAATTGCAGATGTGGGAAGTGGCAGTGGTATTATAGCCTCATTAATTGCAAAAATATATAAAAGCAATGTGGAAGCCATAGAGTTGCAAAAAGAAGTGTATGAATGTTTACTTCAAACCATAAAACTAAGCAATTTAGAAGATAAAATAAAGCCCATAAATGCAGATATTAGAAAAATACCAAAAAGCACATTATATGATGGCATTGTATGCAACCCGCCATATAGAAAAGAAGGCACAGGCAAAACAGCAAAAGATAGTATTGCAAATATAGCCCGCTTTTCCATAACTATGACAATGGAGGATTTAGCACTATTTGCAAAAAGAAACTTAAAACACGGTGGCAGGCTTTATTTTTCTTACGATGCAGATATGTTATCTGAAGCATTATACATATGCAAAAGCAATAATCTAGAACCAAAACGCCTTATGTTTTTACATAAAGATATAAAAAGTAAAGCAAAACTTGTATTTGTGGAATGTATGCTTGGCGGAAAAAGTGAAATAATAATAGAGCCTCCACTTTTTCAGCAGGGAGAAAGTGAAGTAACCCAGGCTTATAATAATATATTTAAAGGGTTATGGTAAAAAAAGGGTGGCTTTTAAAACCACCCGTGAAATACTATTTATTACCTTTTATAAACTCTTTAAACTTTTCTAATATGCTTTTTAATTTTGAGCCAAACATATCACTTTCTTTTGATTCTTCACGCATTTTTTCAAATATTTCTTTCTGTTCTTTTGAAAGGTTTGTAGGTATTAATATATTTAAATCTACATAAAGATTACCCACATTATAGCCTTTTACAGAAGGCACCCCTTTTCCTTTTAAAGTAATACGCTCCCCTACCTGCGTGCCAGGTTTTACTTTTATTACTTCTTTTGTGCCGTCTATTAAATCTATTTCAAATTCTCTACCAAGTATTGCATCAAAAACAGTTATAGGCAGTGTAAAGTGCAGGTCGTTATCTACCCTTTTAAATATTTTATGGTCTTTTACTTTTATATGAAGCAGTAAATCTCCAGCAGGTCCGCCGTTGCTTCCTGCATTACCTTCTCCCCCTACTCTCATTATCATACCGTCATCAATACCAGCAGGGATTTTTACTTTTATCTGTTTTTCAATAGTGTGTTTTCCTTTACCATGACATTCTGTGCAGGCTTCTTTTATTACTTTACCGCTACCACCGCATGAAGGGCATGTGGTCTGCACTGCAAAAATACCATTTCTTTGCACAAATACCCCTTGGCCGTTACATTTTTCACAGGTTTTCATACCTCCAGGCTCTGCACCAGTGCCATCACACCTTTTACAGTTTTCACTTTTTTTAACTTTTATTTCCTTTTCCACACCAAAAATAGCTTCTTCAAAGGTAAGCTCCTGGTACATTTCTATGGACTGCCCCTTAGTAGGTCTGTTTCTTGTCCGCCTTGAAGATGTGCCAAAAAAATCGCCAAATACATCACCTAATAAATCATCAAACACACTGCCAGTGGAGCTAAAACCGCCCATGCTGTCATCCATTACCCTGCCGTAAGTATCATACTGGTTTTTCTTATCTGGGTCTGATAATACTTCATAAGCTTCTGCTGCTTCCCTAAATTTTTCTGCAGCTTCTTTATCATCTGGGTTTTTATCTGGGTGGTATTGTAATGCTAATTTTCTATATGCTTTTTTAATTTCTGCATCTGTTGCTGTGCGTTCTACGCCTAATATTTCATAATAATCTCTAGCCAAGGCTTTACCCTTCCTTAAAAATTTATTTGTGAATGACTAATTTAATATTTTATATACGATTTTGCAAGTGAAATTTAATAAATTTGTTTAAAAATTAATGAAAAAGCAGGGCTTTTATACCCTGCTTGAAATATGTTTTTTTTAAAATTTTAATTTTCGCTGTTAAAAAGCCCTGGATGTTTTTTTCTGGCATGTTCTTCTGAATCTGTGCCGTCACCAAACATAGCTTTATAACCTGCCCTGTTTGCAGGAAGTATGGCAAAGTATATATGGAATATTAAAAATAAACCAATAATCACAAATCCTGTAAAATGAACTACACGCATAAATGCTGCCATATCTATACTAAATGACTGCCTAAACCATAAAACAATACCACTTATTATCATAGCAATACAAACCACTATAACAGCCCATGCAGCAACCATTTGTAAAAAGCTGTATTTACCCATTTCTTTTGGGTACTGCCAGTCTATATATATCCTTTTATTATCTGCTAAGCCGTCTTTCACATAAGAAATAATGCTCTGGCCTTTTTTCAGTTTTGGAGTAATGCCCCATTTTGCAATTTTTGGAAGCATTGTAAATATAAAAGGTATAGATATTAAAAGCCATAATACAGCAGAAACCCTGTGTATTATCCTGCACATTTGCATTCCTGTAACTAATACATCACTACCTGTAAGAGATGAGCCTGCCCCAAGGGAGAAAGGCACACCTACTAAATATGCTATCCAGGAAAAATAATCAGAAACTAAAGGCAGCCCTGTTATTATAAAGAACATCATTAAAATCAAAATATGTTTATGGTAACCTACTTGCATACTTGTAAATAATTGAACTCTTTTTTCACTCATATTATGCTCCTTACATTAATCATGGTGGTTATATGGTGAATTTTCTTTATTTTTCACCCAGTGCCTTGCATGAACTGCAATACCTGCACCAATTGCTGCTACACCTGCAACACCTACAACTTTCATAGCATCACGCACAACAGATGCTTTGCTTACAGGGTTTTCAGGCAATAGGTATGCATCTCTATCTTCTTTTGGAGCTATTGTCATATATGATAAACTGCCCACATGGTTATTAACCTTTTCAGCACCATATACAATAAACTCTTTACCAAAAACTTTATAATAATTTTCTGCTCGTTTTTGCTTTCTGCTACTACTTCATCTCTTGAGCCAGAGATTATGGCAACAGAAGGGCATGCCTGACTACAGGCTGTTTGAAGCCCAGCTTCTAACCTGTCATTACACATAATACATTTATATGTTTTACCAGTTTCTTTTGAAAATACAGGCACATCAAATGGGCATGCATCTACACAGCTTTGGCAGCCAATACATTTTCTTTCGCTAATTAAAACTGCCCCAGTTGCTTCTTTAGTAATAGCTTCAGTTGGGCAAATATCCATACATTTTGGGTTTTCGCAGTGAAAGCAGTGTTTTAAAGCTGCAATACTTTTTACATTTGGAAATATGCCCTGCTCGCTGGTTTTTACAGTTAAATAATTATA
>CAMEOC010000056.1 GCA_945929285.1 uncultured Mucispirillum sp. | reverse complement strand
ATGCTTAACTCCATATTAGCCCCACATATGCTTTCCGTCCATGATATAGATAATTTTATTTTCCACCAGGCAAATAAATTTATGTTACAGACTATACAAAAAGCATGTAAAATACCAGATGACGGCAGATATTTTAATGACTGTGAAGATACTGGTAATACTGCATCTGCCACTATACCTATTGCAATTAATAAAATGCAGTCTTTAAATATACCTCTTGGTAAAAGGGCATTATTAATGGGCTTTGGTGTTGGGCTTTCCTGGGGTGGTTGCATTGCAGATTTAACATTAATGGACCCGGAAGAAGAAATTTAAAAAAAATTAAAAAAAGTTGTTGACAACTTAAATAAAATATGGTTTACTTCTCAAACATTGAGAGGGTAACCTTTTAATAAAACATTCCCCGATAGCTCAGTCGGTAGAGCAAGTGACTGTTAATCACTGGGTCGGCGGTTCGAGCCCGTCTCGGGGAGTTTTTCTTAAGCCTTGCATTAGCAAGGCTTTTTTTATTATCACTTTTAGTGCATATTATTGCAAATACTATTTTATATCTCAATTTATATTCTATTTTCCTTATGGATAATAATAAATTCGAATAAATAAGAAATATATGGCATAAAATAAATGCAGTCAGGAGATAAGCGGATTAGCTTTTCCTTATATTAAAAATATTTGGAGATGAGCTTATGTTGTTAGAAAGTTTAGACTATAATATTTATGATAGTTACAGCCCTAGCTTATCTTATATGTAAGCTAAAATGAACATAAAAAAAACCGCTTGTGGTTGCAACACAAACGGTTTAAAGATTAACTAAAAAACCTTAGTAGAGCTAACCGCTCTGACTGCACCTAATAAATACTATTCTTTACTTTTTTCTAGTTCAATTTTAACTTACATATTTATAAGGTAAACAATAAAACACATAATAAATACACTATAAATTAAAAATAGAAAGTCTTTAAAAATTATCTTTACATTATATTTTTTGTGGTATATTTAGATTTGATTAAATCATATTGTTTTAGAAGGTGATAATATGAAAAAGGATTTAACAGTAGGCAGTCCCTTAAAGTTAATTATCTATTTCACTATTCCATTATTAATAGGCAATTTATTTCAGCAGTTTTATAATACGGCAGATACAATGATAGTGGGCAGAACCATAAGTATAGATGCTTTATCTGCTGTGGGTATAACAGGGGCATTAGTATTTTTTGTAATAGGGTTTGCTCAAGGGTTGACCGGTGGTTTTTCTATTATAACAGCCCAAAAGTTTGGCAATAAGGATATGGCAGGTGTTAAAAAAAGTGTGGCAGCTTCCTGCATATTATCTTTAATAATAACAGTAATTTTAACACTAATAAGTGTGCTTTTATCTGGTATATTATTAAGGGCCATAGAAACTCCCCCAGAGCTTTATAATATGGCTTATACATATATTACAATTATATTTTGGGGCACAGGTGCTGCCATATTATTTAATCTTTTATCAAACATACTAAGAGCCATAGGAAACAGTAAATGGCCCCTTTATTTTTTAATTGTGGCAAGTGTTGTAAATATTGTGCTTGATTATGTATTTATACTTTATTTTAAAATGGGTGTAGCAGGAGCAGGCCTTGCAACAGTTATTTCGCAAATTGCCGCAAGCCTTTTATGTATAGAATATATATGGCGTTATGTGCCAGAATTAAAAGCAAAGGGTAGCGACTGGAAAATAACAAAAAAAGATGTATGGGAGCATATAAGGGTAGGCATACCTATGGCAATACAGGTTGCAATTATTGCAATAGGTATAGTTGTGTTACAAAGGGCATTAAACCAGCTTGGCACTTTGGCAATAGGTGCATTTACTGTTGCCCAGCGAATAGATGTGCTTGCAGTGCAGTGCCTATTATCTTTTGGTATAACCATGGCTACATTTACAGCCCAAAATTATGGTGCAGGCAATATTCCAAGAATTAGGCAGGGGGTATATTACGGCAGCCTGGTTTCCATTATATTTTCCATTGCCAGTGCTGTAATTATCTTGCTTGCAGCAGATTTTTCTGTTAGATTATTTATAGATACTAAAAACACAAGCCCTGCACAAATAGAAGAAATAGTTAGGCTTGCAAAGCTTTATTTACTTATAAACTGCTCTATGTATATATTTTTAGCATTACTTCTTATATTTAGAAGCACATTACAGGGGTTAGGAAACAGTGTTATACCAACTGTGGCAGGTATAATGGAGCTTATTATGCGGGTTGTGGCAGCTTTAGTATTTTCCATATATTTTGGCTATGCTGGCATTTGCTGGGCAAGCCCTGTGGCTTGGATTGGTGGTTTTATACCTATAATCATAGCTTATGTATTTATTATTAAAAGGTTAAGCAGAAAATATCTTTTTAAGCAGGCAAGAATGGCAAAATTAAATAAATTAAAGGAGAGTAATGTATGAAAGCAAAACAGTTATTAATAGTATTTAGTATTGTAGGTATTGCTGTATGGTTATATTTTTTATATAAGTCCATACCGTTTGCATCATCTTTAAATTTAAAAACAATTAAGATGATACTTGACTTAACTTTTGATATGCAAAATATTATAACACCAGTAGGTTTTATAGTGGCTCTTGTAATGGCAGTATTAAACCAAAAAACTTTAGCAACTTTAGGGGGTATAATCTCTGCTGTAATGCCATTATATATATCTTTTGCTAGAGGGTATTTTGAAATGGAACACATTATTTTATTAATATGTTCCATTATGGTTATTGTGGTAGGTTTATTTCATAAAAAAATGAAACTTAAATAAAATATTAATCAGGGCAGCCTAGCACTGGGTATTTTTTATCAATTAAAGATTCAATGCTGATGCCCTTTAAGTATTCTTCCATATGCACTTTCATTTCCATCCATAAGCCGTTTATGGAACATTCTGAACACACAGTGCATTCTTTATTATTTATGCAGTGCACAGGTATAATACCACCGTCCATTATAGTAATAACATCTAAAATAGATATTTCAGAAGCAGGCCTTGAAAGATGATAGCCCCCCAGCTTACCTGCTGTGGAGATAACAAGTTTATGTTTTTTAAGTGATGAAAATATCTGCTCTAAATATTTGTTTGAAAGCCCAAGTTTATCAGATAATACAGCAATACCAATAGGTTTGTTATCTTGAGAGAGCATATTTAAAGTATGCAGTGCTCGTATAGCGTAAATTGATTTTGTTGTAATTTTCATGTTTCACTCCCAGTTATATTACTAATTATGGTTTTCCCTTAACAATTTAATTTCTGCAGCATACCCTTGAAGCTCATTAGGAGTTTCCAGATAATATGGCAGATGTGAAAGTTTTGGGTGGTTTATAAAATTAATAATAGCATCAAGTCCAATAGTGCCTTTGCCTATTTTTTCATGCCTGTCTTTTCTACTGTTAAATGGCATCATAGAATCATTTAGGTGAACTGCTTTTAGCCTTTCAAGGCCAATAATCTTATCAAACTTTTCTAAAACACCTTCTAAATCTTCCACAATATTATACCCTGCAGAATAAATATGGCATGTATCAAGGCAAACACCAAGTTTATGGTCTAGCTCCACCCTGTCAATAATACTTCTTATTTCTTCAAAAGATGCACCAACTTCACTGCCCTTGCCAGACATGGTTTCAAGCAGTATAGTAGTATTATATTCTTCTTTTAAAATACTATTTAACATACTAGAAATATATTCTATTGCCACATCCACACCCTGACCCACATGGCTTCCTGGGTGAAAGTTATATAAGTTATTAGGTATATATTCCATAATCTCCAAATCTGAAGCCATGGTATTTTTTGCAAATTCCCTTAAGCCCTCATCACTGGAACAGGCATTTAAAGTATATGGTGCATGGGCCAATATAGGTGCAAAATTATTATTGGCTGCTATTTCATTTAAGCCATCAGCATCTTTTTTATCAACGGCTTTAGCCTTAGAGCCCCTAGGGTTTCGGCTAAAAAATTGAAATGTATTTGCATCTATGGTTAATGCCTCTTTTCCCATATGCTTAAATCCTTTTGATGAAGAAAGATGACATCCAATATTTAACATATTTATTCTCCATATAAAATCTATATGATATAGTATATAAGAAAATAATACAAAATCAATCTTAAAATAAAAATAAATGAAAAAAATATGTAACTATTTATTAATAAAGGATATTTTTTTAAGTTATAAATTCAGCTTTTTATTTCTATAAAAAATCACTAACCTATATTTAAAAATTCCTTGTAATCATATAATAATTTTATTACACTAAATATATAAGTAGTAGTAGGGGGTAAGTAGTTATGCATAAATTATCTAGTATTTTAAATTCCAATCAATTGTCTTTTTTATCATCTATTGGCCTTGCAGTATCAGATAAAGAATATTCTTCTGATGAAGTAAGCGATTTATACTTTGCTGTAATGGATAAGCTGGGGGATAATCTAGGGGAAGAAATAAAAGCACCAGATGAGTTTAGTAAAAGCTGTTCTGATATATTAAGCACACTTTCAAAAATCACTAACGGATAAAATTTCCTGATTGATATAAATTATATACAGAACAAGCGTGCGTATATAAAAATAAACATAAATTAATGGTGTGTGTTATATTATACACACCTTTTATTTATGATATCCTTATTTATCAATAAGTTATCTGTGTCACATTTTTTGCTTATAATTTTAGTGATTGTTAAAATGGCATCACAAGGAGCAGTTGATATGCAAAAAACAATAGCCAAAGCTTTTACAATAAATGGTGTAGGACTTCACAGCGGTAAAGATTTTCAAGCAGTAGTTAGCCCTGCCCCTTGTAATACTGGTATTCAGTTTAAAAGGGACGATGTTCTCCACTGCGATTATACCCGCATTACCCCATACAATGTTTCTTCCACACAGCTTGCAACAACTATTGACTGCGGTGGGCTTCCCATTAGCACCATAGAGCATTTTTCTGCTGCTTTTTACGGCCTTGGTATTGATAATGCATATATTTCAGTTTCCGGCACAGAAGTGCCTATATTAGACGGCTCTGCAAAAATAATTATGGAACATATTGAGCAGGCTGGAATAAAAGAACAAAAAGAAAAAAGAAAAGTTTTAAAAGTAACACGACCTGTTTCCATAGAATATGAAGGCAAAACTGTGGAAATCACCCCTTGTGATAATTTTCAAATTACTTTTGAGTTAGATTACCCACACCCTGCAATAGGTAGGCAGGTTTTTACATATAATTATGATGAAAACACATTTCATAAAGAAATAGGTATAGCAAGAACTTTTGGTTTTAAAAGGGAAGTGGAAGCCTTATGGGCTATGGGCCTTGCAAAAGGCGGCTCTTTAGATAATGCAATTGTGCTGGATGATGAAAAAGGTGTATTAAACCAGGAGGGCTTAAGGTTTGCAAATGAGTTTGTCCGCCATAAAATACTTGATATGTTTGGTGATTTAGCTTTAATAGGTTATAGGTTGCAGGGCAGTATAAAAGCCAGCAAATCAGGCCACCAGGTAAATAATGTATTTGCAAGGGCATTATTAGAGGCTACTAATTCTTATGTAATAGAAGAAGAAAAAGAAAATAAAACAGTAAAAGAACAGCCTGCAAAAGTTTGCACAGCTTATGAAAACCTTACCCAAAATATCGCCATAAGTGCCATATAGGGTAATATTTTTATTGATTAAATTATAAGTATATAATATAGTGCATAACTATTATAATAAAAGCAGGTAATACAATGAGACAAAGCAGATATTTTATACAAACCCTTAGGGAAGTTCCTTCAGAAGCAGAGGTGGTTAGCCACCAGTTAATGTTAAGAGCATCTATGATTAAAAAAGTGGCAGCAGGTATATATGATTATTTGCCACTGGGCCTTAAAGTTATCCGTAAAGTTGAAAATATTGTTAGAGAAAATATGAATAAAGTAGGTGCTATTGAGCTTTTAATGAGTATGGTGCAGCCTGCAGAGCTTTGGCAGTCATCAGGCAGGTGGGCTCACTTTGGTAAAGAGCTTTTAAGGTTTAAAGACAGGGGCGATAGAGATTTCTGCCTTGGCCCAACCCATGAAGAAGTTATTACTGATATTGTTAAATCTCAAGTTAATTCTTATAAACAAATGCCAGTTACCTTATATCAAATACAAACAAAATTTAGAGATGAAGTTCGCCCTAGGTTTGGGCTTATGCGTGGCAGAGAGTTTATAATGAAAGATGCTTATTCTTTTGATATAGATGATGCAGGTGCAGATATAAGCTACCAAAAAATGTATGATGCTTACAGGGCAATATTTACAGCCTGCGGCCTTGCCCATAAAGTTGTAGATGCAGATACTGGCTCTATTGGCGGCTCATTTTCCCATGAATTTATGGTGCTTGCTGATACTGGGGAAGATACTATTATATCCTGCAATAAATGCGAATATTCTGCCAATGTGGAAAAAGCAGTGGTTGTAGATATGGGCAAAAAAGAAGCAAGCCCTTTAAAAGAAATGGAAGAAGTGGAAACACCTAATAAACACACTGCAAAAGAAGTAGCAGAATATTTAGGGGTTGATATATTGCATGTGCCAAAAACTATGATTATTAGGTGCGAAGGTGCAATAGTTGACGGCAAAGAAGAAGATATATATGTGGCTTGTATGGTTAGAGGCGATCATGAAGTAAACCTTTCTAAAGTTAAAAATATAGTAAAAGCAAAATCTGCAGAATTTGCAGAGCATTATGAAGTAGTTGATAAAACAGGATGTTCTGTTGGCTCTTTAGGACCATGTAATATGCCTTTAAAAGTGTATGCAGATAATGCTTTAAAATATATGGTAAATATGGTGGTTGGTGCTAATAAAGAAGGCTACC
>CAMEOC010000055.1 GCA_945929285.1 uncultured Mucispirillum sp. | reverse complement strand
TCTTATGAACGCTTACCAATATTAAATGATAAACACGGCGTATGGCGCTGCCACACAATCTATAACTGCGTGGAAGCATGCCCTAAAGAACTTAACCCAACAAAAGCTATTGTGGGTATAAGAAAAATGCTTATGGATAAACAAATATAATTAAGTAAGCAAAATAAAAACCATAAGGGAAACTGGGAAACTAGTTTCCCTTTTTTTGTGTGGGTGGAAAGATGTTGACATATTGAATATTTTATATAAACTAATAAATATGTTAAAAAAAGTTTATATATATTTTTGCAGGTGGAAAAATGGCAGAAGAAAATAAGGATAAAAATACTGAACAGAATGAGCAAAATAATAAAACTGAAAATATAAACTATAACAGCCTTACACCAAAAGAAAGCGATAATTATGATAAATATAAAGATGCCTTTAATTTTGCACTTAATAGTGATAATGAAAGCAAAAAAATTACAAATATAGCAGTAACAGGCCCTTATGCATCTGGCAAAAGCAGTATAATGGAAAATGTGAAAAGTGAGTTTGGCAGCGAAAAATTTATAACTCTTTCATTAACCTACTTTAATAGTGTGGATATGGAAGATGATAATAAAATAAATGAAAATAGTATAAGCAATAAAAAGATAGAAGAAGATTTAGAAGCACAGCTTATTAATCAATTAATACATAAGATAGACAGTAAAAATATTAAAGACAGTAGATTTTTAGCAAATAAGAAAATAGATACAAGTAAACTTTCATATAAAGTAGGAACTTTTATTCACGCATTAATAATAAGTATTATATTTTTATGCTTAATAATAGTTAATATAAATAATGAAACAATAAGCAAAATATTATTTTTAAAATTAGTTGATATAAAAATAATTTCAATGAATATATTATTTACAGTAGGCAGTATATATTCTTTATATTTTGGTTATAAAATAATAAATTTATTTAAAAAGAAAAAAATATTAAGAAAAATAAATATATATGGGAATGAAATAGAACTATTTAATAATGAAGATAATTCTATTTTTGATAAATATACTGATGAAATATTATATTTATTTGAAAATGCTGGAGTAAAATATTTTATATTTGAAGATATTGATAGATATGAAGATGTAACTGTATTTAAAAAGTTAAGAGAAATAAACATATTACTTAATGATAAAAGAAAAAGAGAAAATAAACCACTTATTAAGTTTATATATTTAATATGTGATAATATGTTTACAGCAGAAGAAAGAACAAAATTTTTTGATTTTATAATACCAGTTGTACCTTTTATACATAAAGGTAATTCATATGATTATATGATAAAACAATTATTTCCAGAAGAAGCAAAAGATGAAAGAAATAAAAAGTTTTTAATAAAAATATCTCTTTTTATTGATAATGCAAGGCTTTTAAAAAATATAGCAAATGAATATTATATATATAATAAATTTATATACTTAAAAGATAGAGGGCAATATACAAAGTTTATAAAACTTTTATCACTTATAATATATAAAAACTTATTTCCAAAAGATTTTAATTTACTTTATTTTAATAAAGGATATTTGGCAGAGTTATTAAACGAAGAAAATATTACACATAGGATTAAACTTGAATATTTAAAAGAATATATCAAAAATGATATTATAAAAAATCCTAAAAAATCAACAAATGAATATATAATAAATCAATTAAAGAATAAATCTATTTCACATTTTATTTTGATAAATCTAAATAATTCAGATGATTTTTTCATAATATCCAATGAATTCAATTATATATATAATAGTGGATATTATGCATTGATAAAGTTTTTAATATTAAATTCGTATATAGATGTAGATTATAATTATTATTTAAGTTTTATAAATACTCATACATTGTCTTACAATTTAAGAGAATTTATTAAAAATATATATAGAAAAGGTGGAGCTAGATTTTATGAGAAACTTCCAGAATTAGAGGAAAAGAATAGTTTAGATAATTTAATGATATATATCGATGAAGAACATCTTAAACAAAAAGAAATACTAAATATAGATTTGTTTAAGTCATTAATATTACATGATTACACTCATGAAGCAATGTTAATAATCAATGGAATTCATACTCATGAGAGATACGATTTTATATTGTATTTTTATAGATATTTATGCACATCAAAGGAAGTTTATAAATTAATAAGTGGTAATTTTTTTATGGATATAAAAGAAACATTTATTGAAAAATATGAAAATATATATTACTCTTTTCATGATTTTTATAATCAATATAGATATGAATTTTATATATTAGCAATTAACTTTATTATTTTTTATAAAAATATATTTAAAGAAATTGATATGTATGAATTAGGTGAAAGAATTAATCCATCAAATATAGAAAAAATTAAATCAAAAGTTGCAACTGATACTGGATATATTCAATGTTTAAATGAATTTGATACTAATAATGAATTACTTCAATATAAAAAACATGTAGATTTTGATGTTGAAGACACAATTAATACTTTATATGATATTGGAATAATATTTAATGATATAAGACTATTAACTGAAAATAATGTATTTACTTTAGTTAAATCAAACAAAATGATCCAACAAACCTATAATAATGTAGTGCATATTCTTAAAAAAATAACAACTATAAATTATGATAGAATCAAACAACAACCATATACCTATCTTCTTAATAGTGAAGATAATAATTTAATAGAATATGTGCACGATAATATTATAGAATTTATAGAAAGTTGTCCAAAAAATGTTATTCGTAGAGATAGAAAGCTAAAACTATTATATAATCAATACATTACAGAAGAAGATAGATAAGAATTAAAAACAAGATTTAATCTAAAATACAACTAACGCCACCTAATGTCGCCAATAAATGATAAATGGTAATAGTTGGATAGAAAATTTTACTTTTTTTAATGTGGTAAATAGTATATAGTGTATAATGTTAATTTGGAGTGGAAAATATTAGTATGAAAAACAAAACATTTAATGAGATGGCTAGAGTTCAAATACCTGCACTTATTCACCTTAATAGATTAGGTTATGATTATGTTGGCAGAATAAATGAAACTATGGCAGGCAAATTTTATGATGAAGAAACAAATATTATACTTGAAATATTTTCTACTCAATTTCAAAAATTAAACCCACACTATAAAGATAGTGTAAATGATGTTTTAAAAGATATAAAAGATAGGCTTGATTATAATGACTTAGGGCGTAGTTTTTTTGAAATGCTCCAAACTGTATCACCGTATAAATTAATTGATTTTGATAATATAGAAAACAATACATTTCACTATACAGGCGAATTTACTTGTAAAAACGGTGAAGATAGTTTTAGACCAGATATAACTTTATTTATAAACGGTTTGCCTTTAGTTTTTATAGAAGTTAAAAAACCAAATAATAAAGAGGGAATTTTAGCAGAAACAAGAAGATTAGAAGAAAGATTTCAGAATAAAAGATTTAGAAGATTTATAAATATTACCCAACTTATCATATTATCTAATAATTTAGAATATGATACAATAGATGGCATTGTACCTGTGCAAGGTGCATTTTATACTACCATTTCAAAAAACAATGTAAAAGTAAATTGTTTTAGAGAAGAGCATATCAATAAAGATAATCTTTCGCCATTTATTAAAGATTTTCCATATAAACCAATTAATGAGACACTAGAAAAGCAAGTTTTAAAAGATTTTAGCTGCCAAGTGCTTTTTAATGCACCAGAATATAAAACTAATAAGAATATAAATTCACCTACTAATAGAATACTTACTTCAATGTGTTCTAAAGAACGTCTTTTATACATATTAAAATATGGGTTAGTATATTTAGATGCCACAAGGGAAATTGATGGTAAAATGGAAACCATTTATGAAAAGCATATTATTAGATACCAGCAATTATTCGCATCAATGGCAGTTACTAAAACATTAACCAACAATAAAAATTCTGGTATAATATGGCATACACAAGGAAGTGGAAAAACTGCCCTTTCCTATTATATGCATAAAATTTTAACTGATTTTTATGCAAAAACTCAAAAAGTACCAAAATTTTATTTTATAGTAGATAGAATAGATTTACTTGAACAGGCTCAAAATGAATTTACAATGCGTGGGCTTTCTGTAACAACTATTGAAAATCGTAGGGCTTTAACTGCTCACTTTAAAGAAAATACAGCAAGACAATCTAACACAGGAAAAAATGAAATAGTAGTAATAAATATTCAAAGGTTTGATGATGATAATGAAGAAATAGAAATTGATAATTATGCTACTAATTTACAACGTGTATTTATTGTGGATGAAGCCCATAGGGGTTACAGCTTAACAGGTTCTTTTTTAAGAAACCTTTTAAATGCAGATAAAAACGCTGTTAAAATCGCTTTAACTGGCACACCATTATTACAGGAAGAACGGGAAAGCTGGCGTATATTTGGGGATTACATACACACTTATTACTATGATAAATCTATACAAGATGGTTATACTTTAAAAATAATGCGTGAAGATATAGCAACAGAATATAGGGAAAATTTACTTGCTATATACAGCAGTTTAGAAACATTAGTTCAGAAGAAAGATGTAAAAAAAGAATATATTGTAGAACATGATAAATATGTAGATGCACTTTATAACTATATAGTAAATGATTTTCATGATTTTAGAATACTGCATAATGATAGTGAATTAGGTGGTATGATAATATGTGAAACAAGTGGACAGGCAAAGAAGTTATATGATTTTTTTAATACTGTAGAAGTAGAGGGCAGAAAGCCTTTAAAAGTTGCATTAATATTACATGATATAGATGATAAAAAGACAAGAAAACAATATATTCATGAATTTAAAAAAGAAATGACTATAGATATTTTAATAGTTCATAGTATGCTTTTAACTGGTTTTGATGCTCCAAGATTAAAAAGGCTTTATTTCTGCCGTAAACTAAAAGAGCATAATTTATTGCAGGCATTAACACGAGTTAATAGACCATTTAAAAGAAATAAATATGGTTATATTGTAGATTTTGCAGATATCAAACAAAATTTTGAAGAAACAAACGAAGAATATCTTAGAGAGTTAAGCAGGTTTGATAATTTAACTGATAATGGCACAAACTCAATAGGCACTTTTGCACAAATAATAGAAGATAAAAAAGTAATTATAGACAAATTAAACGAAGTAAAAGAAATATTATTTGATTATACTACTGATAATTTAGAAATCTTTTGCCAAGAAATATCAGATATTGAAGATAAAGGTAAATTATTAGAATTAAAAAGAGCATTAGAAGAAGCAAAAGATTTTTATAATATTGTAAGAACTTTTGGTGATAATGAATTAAAAGCATTATTTAAACAAACAGATATCCATTCATATGCACCAATGATACAAGTTATACAAGATAAAATAAATAACATAAATATGAAAGAAGCATTTGAAAATGCTGATGAAACAAGCATACTGATAAATGATGCTATGCAGTATATAGAATTTAATTTTAGAAAGTTAAGCGAAGAAGAACTACAAATTATTGGTAGTGGTATAGATTTAAAGGAAAAATGGCAACGAGCAATTAATAGTTTTGCTACTAACATAGACCAAGAAGACCCAGAATTTATTACATTGCGAGATGCATTTATTGAAAGATTTAAAAATACTAATTTTCAAATAAAAAGTGTAAATGAGTACAATGAACTTTCAAGGTATATAGATGAAGTAATAAAAAAACTTAAAGAATTAAATAATGCCAATAATACCCTTGCGCACAAATATAACGGTGATAAAAAATATGTGCGAACTCATAAGCGAATAAGGGAAGAAAACAGCAGAAGAAAAAGCAGTGGGCAAGATGCTATTATTTCAGAAAAAGAAAGCGAGATATTAGAAATACTATATGCTATAAAAGAAAGCATAGATAATGATGTAACAAACAGGCAGGATATTTTAAATAATGAGGGCTTTTTTAATAAAACAGTTATGGCAGAAATTGCAAATAATTTAAGAGATAATAATATTAAAAATACAAGTGATGATAGAAAATTTATATGTAATAATATTGTAAAAGAATACTTAAACCAATATAATGATTATGTAAATAAATATTAAGGTGCATTTAATGGATATACAAGGGCAAACAAGAAAACTAATAGATGATTTAAAGGCAGTGTGTAAAGATAAAGGGCTTGGCAATGACGGAAACGAATATAAAATAATAGTACAAGTATTTTTATATAAATTTTTATGTGATAAATTTGCCCATGCTGTAAAACAGATAAATGAAAAATTAAAAAATGCTGAAAAATGGGAACTAAAATATGAAAAAATGAGCGATGAGGAACGGCAGGAAATTTTTGATATGCTAGATGCCAATGTACCAAAATTACAACCGTATCACTTAATTTCATATTTATGGAATAACCAAACAAAAGGCGATTTTGATATTCTTTTTGATGAGACTTTAATAGATATAGCAGAATTTAATAAGGATATTTTTTCCACACAAACAGCAGACAATACAAAAATTAAATTATTTGAAAAACTAACAATATATGTAACTGACAATAATAAACGCACTGAATTTGCAAGAGCCTTAATAGATAAGTTAGTTAACTTTTCATTTGAAGAAACATTTAATAAAAAATATGATTTTTTTGCAAACATATTTGAATACTTAATAAAAGATTACAATACTTCAGGCGGTGGCACATATGCAGAATATTATACGCCCCATTCTATTGCCACAATTATAGCAAGGCTTTTAGTACATGATAATTCAGATTTAAAAAATATGGAATGTTATGACCCATCAGCAGGTACAGGAACACTATTAATGGCAATAGCCCACCAAATAGGCGAAGAAAAATGTACTATCTTCTCACAAGATATATCACAAAAAAGCCAAAGTATGCTAAAATTAAACTTAATATTAAATAATCTTGTATCATCTCTTGATAATATAATACAAGGTAATACATTAGTTTCACCATACCATAAAAATAGCAGGGGTGATGAATTAAAACAGTTTGATTTTGTAGTTT
>CAMEOC010000054.1 GCA_945929285.1 uncultured Mucispirillum sp. | reverse complement strand
ATTCCTGCAAATATTTCAAGGCTTGGGGTGTTGATTATTGGGCTTATATTTGTAGGAATTATTGGTGTGCCACTTTTATACCTTATATCGCCGCCTTCTATTATGAGCTCCCAAAGTGTTTTATTAATAAAATATGCTTATGTTACAGCAGAATTTATACTGCTTCCTATACTTGTGATTATTGAATTTTTCACAGGCAACAGAATATGGTGCAGGTATGTATGCCCTACTGGCACATGCTTAAGCCTTATGCAGACAAAATATTCTATGCATGTAGAATATGCAGGGGACTGCTCAGGGTGCAATAAATGTGTTCATGTATGCCATATGATGCTAGACCCAAAAACAGAGAGTTTATCTTCTGCCTGTAATAACTGTGGCGAATGTATTTCTGCCTGCCCAGATAACAAGAAAAAGAACACCCTCTATTTTAAATCTCACTAAAATAATTTTATGCACAGCAGTTGTTATCGCCGTCTTTACTAGGCGGTGTATAACCTGCTTTTAAATAGCTTTGAACTCTATTATATTCTTCATCTATTTCTTTATCTGTATTTGGTTTTACAGCATTAATTATAAGCATAACAATTAAGTTTGCTAAAAAGCCTGGCACTATTTCATACATATATTTATTTAAGCCTGTAAAATACCATACAAGCATAACTATTGTGCCTATTACCATACCAGCAAGGGCAGAATACCATGTGGTTTTCCTGGAGTATAAAGCCATTAATACTAAAGGACCAAAAGCAGCCCCAAAGCCACCCCAGGCAAATTTTACAAGGTTAAATATATTGCTTGATTTATCAAAAGAAAGCACTAGTGCCACAAGAGATATTATTAATACAAATAAACGGCTTACAAATAATAACTCTCTGCCGGAAGCTTTTGGTTTTATTATATTTGCATATATATCTTCTGTTAAAGTGGAAGAACATACTAAAAGTTGAGAAGATATGGTAGACATAATTGCTGCAAGTATGGCAGCAAGAAGCACACCTATAAAGTAAGGGGAAACAAAATCTGCTATCATATATATTAAAACTTTTTCTTCATCACCATTTGGTAAATCTGCATATAAAGGTATGCCTAAAAGCCCAATAACTACAGCACCCACTAAAGATATTACAACCCAAACCATAGCTATGGTAATAGAGCGAGGCAGTAATTTTATACTTTTTACACTCATAAACCTAACTAATATGTGAGGCTGCCCAAAATAACCAAGCCCCCAGGCAACACTGGAGATTATGGATATTAAAACAACAGCAAATGCCCCTTGTGGTATTGGGTTAAAAATATTTTCTTTTGAAGTAAAAGCTTTATTCATAATTTCAGGGTCTATATTGCTGTAAGCTATAAAAGGAAGCACAACTATGGCAAAAACCATAAGCAGTGCCTGGAAAAGGTCTGTCCAGCAAACAGCTAAAAAGCCACCTAAAAGAGTATAAAATATCATAACTGCCATACCAATAACAACAGCAGTGGTATAGTCTATATTAAACATAGATTCAAAAAGCTTACCTGCACCCACAAGGCCAGAAGCTGCATAAACTGTGAAAAATAATAAGGTAATAACTGAAGATATAAGGCATAAACAATGTCATCAATAATTTTTATCTTAAACCTTCTGCCTAAAAATGAAGATAATGTCATAGAGCCTGTTTCCCCAGTATAAAGCCTAAGGCGGGCTGATACAAATATCCAGTTTAAAAATGTACCTGCAATTAAGCCAACAGCTATCCATATTTCGCTCATACCTGCAAGGTAAATTGCACCAGGAAGCCCCATTAAAAGCCAGCCACTCATATCACTTGCCTGGGCTGATAATGCAGTTACCCAGCTACCCATACCCCTGCCACCTAAAAGGTAATCTTCCAACTTTTTAGATTTAAAGTAGAAATGTATTCCCATAAATATGAGTATTAAAAAGTAGAGTAAAAAAGCAATATAAGTCATGTAGTTATTCATTTACAGCCTCATCTATCATAATTAAGTTTTGATATTACCATAAATGAAATGAATATGTAAATTATTTTTTTTATATTTTTATGTTTTTTATTTCCACTAACGAAATTATAAATTAAGTTTTAAGGAAAATTTTATTATTTATCATACTTTTTTTAATATGCTTGTTTTTTCTTTTATGTCATTAATTATATTTTTAGCAAACCTTAAATCTATATCATGCTTTATAGAATGATAATCTATAATTAATGCCACTTGTATATTACTTTTTCCAAAAGAGTAAGTTTTTAAGCTAATGGAGCATAAAGGGCAAAAGATAGTAAAAACAGTAAGTGTAGCAATTAATATATTTTTTATATTTTTTCATATTCTTCTTTTGTTATACTGTATACATTATGGGGCATATCCATATTATAGTAATGCTTAATAATAGTATCTTTTAATTTCATGCCATTTTTTATGGCTACTTGTATGCTTGACGAATTATTTATGCGTATTATAGAATATACTTCATCAGCATGAAGTATATTAAAAGCATAGTCTTTGCATGCTTTTGCACTTTCTATGGCATACCCTTTATGCCAGTATTCTTTTTTTAAAAGATAACCTATTTCATAAACTAGATTTTCTTTATATTCTTGATAAGTTATGCCACACTGACCAATAAACTTACCATTACTTTTTAATATTACAGCCCAAAGCCCAAAACCGTACTTATTATACCTTTCTATCTGCTTATTATACCAAGAGATAACTTCTTCTTTAGAAAATCCATGCTCATAAGCATACATAACTTTTTTATCCTGCAATAGTAAACTTAAATCGTCCATATCACATTCATTAAGCCTGCGAAGGTATAATCTTTCTGTTTCAATAATATATTATTTATACTCAATTATTTCATCACTTCCCTTTACTCTGCCTAAAAATAACGAAAGTAATGCAGGTATTAAAAATAATGTAAATATGGTAGATAATGCCATACCACCAAGTATTACACTACCCATACCACGATAAAGCTCACTTCCTGCCCCAGGGGCAAGCACAAGTGGCAGCATACCAAAAAGAGAAGTGGCTGTACTCATAAATATTGGGCGAATACGAGTTTGTAAAGCATAGCTTATGGCAGTTTTTCCACTCATACCGTATTTTATATTATTTAATGTTTGGTAAACTATTAATATTGGGTTATTAACCACTGAACCTATAAGCATAATAAAGCCAAGCATAGTAATTACATCTAATGACTGGGTGGCAATAAATGTATTTACAAAATCAAGGCCTATAAACCCACCAGTTGCAGCAAGTGGCACAGAAAAAAGTATTATTAATGGGTAAAAGAAATTATTAAGTAAAGCTACCATTAATAAATATGTAATTAATACTGCTAGTAAAAAATTACCAGATAAAGCATTTTTAGCTTCTTCTAGTTTAGATGATGCACCGCTTGTATAAACTGTAATGCCTTCTAAAAGCCCTTCATCTCTCATAGGCTCTATTACTTGTGTATTTATTTTTTCCTGCAACTGTTCTAATACCATGCCTTTTGGTATGGTTATAATAAATAAAAATGACCTTTGGTAATTATACCTTCTTATGCGTTCAATACCCATTATTTCCTTACTTTCTGAAAGGCTTGAAAGGGGTACAGGCAGTCCGGAAGATGAATTTATTAATATAGAATAAACATCCTGCGGGTTTTCAAACTTCCTTTGTTCCCCCTGCATCATAATATCTATTGTGCCTACACTTGGGTCTTTAAACTCCCCTACTTTTCTGCCATCAAGATATACATCCACTGCAATACCTAACTCTGTGGCTGTAACCCCTGCAGATTTTAAAGCTTCCCTGCGTGGAGCAATCTGCACTTCTGGGTAAACTGGGTTTGATGTTGGGTTTAACCTAAGCTGCACTTCCGGCAGTTCTTCCATTATTCTTTCCTGTATTAATTTTACTGTAGTAATAAGGCTTTCATACTCCATGGCCCCTGCCACATTCATTAAAAATGTATTTGAGGAGCCTCTGCCAATATTAAAAAGCGGTACTTGGGAAGTGGAAGCTGTAATACCTGGTATTTTTGCAGAAACAGAAGCCATTAAGGGCTGTAATTCTGCCACCCTTGCTTCATCTTTACTGGTTGCTCTCATTGCCACATAAGTGGAACTTGCAATAAATACATAGTTTTCTATCTGCGGATATCCGTCTTTTTCCTGCTGCATATAAGGCTGTAATTCCCTGTATATAAAATCGCCCATGGCCTTTCTTTCATTATAAGAAATACCTGGCGGTGGTGAAAAACGAGATTCCATCATATTTTTATTACCCAGTGGCAGATAGTCCATTTTAGGCATTAATAAATATGCAGTGAAAATAGATGCAATAGTAACACCTATAATAAAAGATATTTTTATAATATGTGATGAATTTATTTTATTAGATAGTAATGTAATATATTTTACAAAGAAATTACCAATATTTACCAGTATGTTATCTACACTTATTTTATTTAATTTTTCTTTTAATGCAGGGCTTATTACTGGTTTTTTAAATTTTAGTTTTTCTTTTATGCTTTTATTTTCATTATTTTCAACTTTTTCTTTTTTATTAAAAAATATATTTGCAAGCACAGGTATAATAGCAATGGAGGTTACAAGGCTTAACCCCACAGCAGCACTAACAGCTATGGCAATATCTCCAAAAAGCTGGCCTGCTTCTTCTTTAATAAATACAACAGGTAAAAATACGGCAATAGTTGTTAAGGTGGAAGCAAGCACAGCACCCCACACTTCTTTTGTAGCTTCTATGGAAGCATTGTATGAAGATTTTCCCATGCGTATATGCCTTTCTATATTTTCAAGCACTACAATGGAATTATCTATAAGCATACCCACAGAAAAGGCAATACCTGCTAAACTTATTACATTTAATGTTCTACCCAGCAGGTGCATTATTAAAAATGTGCCTATAATACATACTGGTATTGTAACAGCAATAATCAATGTGGCACGAATACTTCTTAAAAACACAAGCAGCACAATTACAGCCAAAAGTCCGCCTACAATAATATTTGATTTAACAAGGGCAATAGCTTGTAATATATAATTTTTCTGGTCTGCTATTTTTACAAACTTTAATCCGTTATTTTTTAATATGCCGTTATTTAAGTTTGCAACTACCTTATCCACATCGTTTGTAACATCTAAAACATTTGCTCCTGCCTGGGCAATAATTCCCACACTTAAAGCATTGGTATTACCATAGCTTACAATTGTGTTTCTTTTGGAAAAGCCATAATCCACATAGGCAATATCCCCAAGTTTTATTCTTGAGTTATCTCCTGAAACCACAACAATATCTCTTATATCCTGTGGTGTTTTTGCTTCTGCTACTGTTCTAAACCTGTAATCTTTTGCACCAAAATCAATATTACCGGCAGATATATTTACATTTTCCTTACTTAATGCAGTTATAATAGAAGAAAGTGTTATGTTGTAAGCACTTAGCCTGTAAGGGTCTACTTCTATTTGCATTTGCCTTGCTCTACCGCCCCAGTAGCTAACATCTGCCACACCGTTTATTCTATCAAAATATGGTTTTATGGTTTCCTCAAAAAAGCTTAAATATTCATCAATAGAGCGTCTATTTTTATCATCTGTTACAAGCATTAAGTCTACCACAGAAACAGCATCTGTATTGGCAGAACGAATAGTTGGCTGGTTCATATTATCAGGATAACCGCTAACTTCATTTAGTTTATTAGAAACTAAAAGCATAGCATCACTAACTGATACATTAATATCAAACATCAATGTAATATAAGAAGAACTTTCTCTTGCAGAGCTTTCACAGTCTATTAAGCCAGGTATGGTTTTTAGCACCCTTTCCTGCCTTTCTATAATCTCTTTTTCCACTTCATAAGGGGAAGCACCTCGCCAGTAAGTGTTTACAGAAATTTGAGGGTATTCAATACTTGGTATAAGACGATAAGGCATATTAAATGCTGCCTGCATACCAAATAATACTACAAAAAATATACCAACCAATACTTTTATAGGGTTTTCTAAAGCATACTTTATCATTTTATTTGCCTATTTTAGAAGTTATTTTTATTTTCACGCCGTTATTTACCACATTATTTCCATCTATTACTATTACATCATCTTTTTGTAATGAACCTTCTGTAATAGATGATACTGCTAAATACCCGCCATTATAACCTATTACTTTTACAGGCACAAATCTTGCCCTGTCATCTTCTGCTACTTTAAATACTCCCTGCACATTGTTACGCTCTACTAATGCATCACGAGGAACAAGCAGCGAATTAATTTTTGCTCCAGAGGGTATTAATGCCGTGGTTAATATACCTTCTTTTAAGTCTGGGTCCTGGCCTAAATCTATCCTTGTTAAAAATAATCTGGTTGCCGGGTCGCCTTTTGAGTTTATGGATAATACTTTGCCATTATATTCTTTTCTACTGGTGCGAACTACTACCTGCTGCCCGGCTTTTACATATGGAAGCACACTTTCTGGTATATATACTTTAGCTTCATATGTTAATGTGGCTACTCCTGCCACTTTGCCACCGGTGCTAACCCATTCACCTACTTCTACATCTTTACTGATTACTACTCCTTTAAGGGGTGACTTTATCATCATTTTTTCCTGCTCCACTTCTAAACGCTTTTGGTTTGAAAGGGCTGCAGTATAAGCTGACTGGGCGTTGGTGTAGGTGGTTAATGAATCTTGATATGCCTGCTGAGCAATTGATTTTTGGTTATATAAGTTTTTACTTCTATTATAATCTCTTAATGCTTTATCTAAATTAGCTTTTGCCTGTTTTGTGCTGGCTTTAGCGCTTTCCACTGTAAAAGATAATAAACTGTCATCTAGTTTTGCTAAAGGCTGGCCAATTTCAACAGCATCACCTTCCTGCACATATACCTGCAGCACTTTGCCGGCACTTTCTGCTGCTACTTCTGAGCTTTCACTAAAATAAGCTGAGCCTGTTATCATCATTGTAGGAAATGTCATGCCTTCTGTTACTTTTTCTACGGTAATTAATACTATTCTTTCTTTACTGCCTGTATTATTTTGTTTATTTTGGGCTA
>CAMEOC010000053.1 GCA_945929285.1 uncultured Mucispirillum sp. | reverse complement strand
CAAATAATACATTTATAGTTTTTTCATCTAAAAGCTTTACATATATAGTTGTTTTTTTATCATTGATTTTACCTGTTAACTCATACTGACTGTTGTTATAAGCTACCTTATCCATAATAAAAATAACCATAGGGTCAAGCAATGATGAAATATGAAAGGCTATAACATCTTTTTCCTGAGATGTATCCATAGTTGGAAAAAGGTGCTGGTAACAATAACCATATAATGGGTTATAATCCAGCCTGTAAAACTTTTTATTCCAAAACCCAATACTTTCTAATGAGTTTTTAAGGTTTTTATCAGGACTGATAAAAGATGCAGTTTCTTTTTTTTCTACTAGTTTTTCCCCAGTATTATCAATTGTTTTATTTTTTTCACAACCTACTAAGACCAATGAAAATAATAATATAAATAGGACAAATTTCTTCATATATCCCCCTAAAATTACATAATAATATAATTTTTTTATTATCACAATACATATTAATTATTTTTTTAAATTTTCATAAAAAATTATGTAAATATTTTCTTTATTGACTTTTGCCAAAAAATATATATAATTTTTCTGATTTAGTGAACATTATTATAACTATTATATGTAGTGAATGTATAATATTTTGTTTCTGATTAAGGAGTTTTTTTATGATGCAGAGCAACAAATATATTGGTCAGGGTTATGTAATAGACTATCTTTTACAATATTTTTTACGAGATAAAAATCTTCATATTACTACAAACAACAATTCTGATAACACTTCAAAATTAAATTTTATAGTTTCTCTAGAAGAAAATGGTAAAACATTAGGTGTTCATGTTACTATTAATTCTGATGACAGCAAAATGGCTTCATTTATTAAGCGTAAAGCAGATATGCTTTTAATGGCAGATAAGGCACTTTACCTACATATAAACCTTACATTACATGAAAATGAAAAACTTGATGAAAGCCAGCTTATTTCAAATATACTTGACCATGCCTATGTTGTTATAAAAAACTCTATTAATGATATGGATGATACCATTGCTTATGAAGTTTCACCTTATGGTATGCAAAAACAGGATTTAACTAAAATAATGTCATATATTACAGACTATAAAAACAACTTAAATGACAGGGTAAAAAATCTTGATGAGCTTGAAGGCGACCCATTGGAAGCTTCTATTGTTAGAATAAAAGGCAAATTACTAGTGGTTGAGCTTGAAAGCGGTTCTACCCATGTGGGCGTTGTTGATTATGAAGCAACTAATAAAGATGCCATTGTGGAAGAAATGAATAATGCTGAAACAAATATGTATGGCAGGCTGGAAAACAGTATTAGAGTTCTTGTAAAAATGGAGCCTAATAAAGAACCAGGCAGGCCAGATATGGCAAGAATCATTGCTTTAAGATAATTTATTTATAAAAAATATATAGTATAACCTAGGCAGCTTTTATTAAAAGGCTGCCATTATTTTCTTCAATATTTATAACTATACCGTATTGAAAAAAATAAAGTTTCCACCTTCTAACTCTTGTGCTTCCTGCACCGTAATATTCTTCATAATGAATGCGAGCCATATTTGAAATATTATCAAAATTGCCGTTTTCTTCATAACATTTTCTAGCAAGTTCTTCAAAATATACTTTTTGAAAGCTGTTTTGAGCAGGCACAGATAAATTACTATAATTTAAAATACTATTTTTACTATCTGCAACTGGTGCTGCAGGCTCTACTGTTGCTATATAAGGTATAAATAAATCCATATAATGCCTCCATGCATTAAAAATATGCGTCCCTGCATATCTACTACTAATACACTTATCGGCATTTTTTAAAATTTATTTAGCTTTTATTGCTGGCATTTATAGTTCTTATCTCTACCTATGCCAAAACCTTTTACATTAAGATTTACAGATTTTGCCCCTTCAAAATAATCTGCCCTAATTTTTAAATTAAGCTCTGTTGCTCCCATACACTGATATGCCCCTATTTTCCCAGTAAATTTTACAAAACCAGTGCATTTTTTATTATTGTTATAAAAACATTCATAAGAATAGTAAAAGCCGTTTACTGCTCCATTTGCACTATATTTATATCCGTTTTTTGCAGGCTTATCTATATCTATGGAAAAATAAAATATTTCATTTATATTTTTAAACTGATGATGTGAATCTGATATTGTCATAGTTATATTATCATCTAAATCTTTTTCACATTGTTTTGGGAAATTTTCTGCATTACCTATAACATTAATAACTTTAGCTCCGCCAGTATCTGCCTGTAATTTAACCCTTGAAAACACCTGGCCGTTACATTTGGGAGTATATGTAAAAGTAGACATACAGTTATTATTTGCTAAACCTGTATGGCAGGAAGTAATAACATGTATATTATCAGATATGGCAGAAACTACTTCAAAGGTAGAAGCATGTTTAACAGATATTGGAGATAATGCACCATTTACTAAAGTTGTGCCATTTGGCTTTAATGTAACAGTTGGAAAATTATTTTCCACATCCTGCCCTGAAACATATATATCGTTAGCAGCTTTTTCTACTATATCGCCTACTAATATTGGCTCATTATAAAGTCCTAAACCATAACTTGTGGAATCTTCCAAATCAGCAGTATTATTAAAAACTTCACCACAGGAAATAAGGAATAATACCACAATAATCATAAATATTTTTTCTTTCATTTAAAACTCAAAATAATAATAATTACTATTATGTATAAATTATGTAGAATAATTCTAAATTTATTTTAATTACTAGTATAATAGTATATAAATTAAATAAAAAAAAGCAAGGAGGTATTTATGAAAAGATATTTATTAGTTGTAATTGCTTTCCTTGTAATAGTTGCTGTTGTATTTAGTCAGAGAGAAAGCATGGCAGAAAAAAACAAAAATACAATTAATACAGGGTTGCCTTCAAATGTGGCAGAATTAAAAGCAAATATGAAAGAAGGATATAAAGAAATTTACTTAGCTGGTGGCTGTTTTTGGGGTGTGGAAAAATATTTTGCATCTATAAATGGTGTAGTTGCCACAGATGTGGGATATGCCAATGGAAAAACAGAAAACCCAACATATGAAGATGTGGTTTATAGAAACACAAACCATGCAGAAACAGTGCATATAGTTTACGATGAAAATATTGTAAGCCTGCCTTTTATACTTGATATGTATTATAAAATAATAGACCCAACCTCAGTTAATAAACAAGGTAACGATAGGGGCATTCAGTATAGAACAGGTATATATTATTTAGATGATACACAAAAAAATATTGCAGAAAATTCTTTAAAAGAATTAGCAAAACAATATAAGGGGCAAAAAATTGCCATAGAGCTTTTACCTATTACAAACTATTATAAGGCAGAAGAATACCACCAAAGCTATCTTGATAAAAACCCATTTGGCTACTGCCACATAGGTAAAGATAAATTTGAAGAAGCTAAAAAAGCAGTGGATAGAAACCTGCATAACAATATCTCTTATAAAAAAGAATTTGTGCAGCCAAGCGAAGATGAATTAAAAGAAAAGCTTACAGCTATGCAGTATAAAGTAACACAAAAAAATGGCACAGAACCGCCATTTAGAAACGAATACTGGGATAATAAAAGAAAAGGCATATATGTGGATATAACAACTGGTGAGCCGCTTTTTTCTTCAAAGGATAAATATGATTCTGGCTCTGGCTGGCCAAGCTTTACAAAACCAATTGATGGCACAGAGTTAGCAGAAAATAGAGATACAAGCCATGGAATGGTTAGAACAGAAGTAAGAAGTAAATTTGGTGATTCTCACTTAGGCCACTTATTTAATGACGGTCCAAAAGATAAAGGCGGTATGCGTTACTGTATAAACAGTGCATCCCTTAGGTTTATACCAAAAGAAGATATGATTAAGGAAGGCTACGGCCATTTGATACATTTAGTAGATTAGTAGTAATTTCTCATACCTCTCCTCAAAAAAACCCCTTCTATATTTTATAGAGGGGGTTTTTAATTTATACTTTTATATAAGTTTATCTTTAAGTATATCCATATTTAGATATTTAATATTTCTTTATGTATTTATCTCTTTTATATCAGCAATAAAAAAGGGAGCATATGCTAAAGCCCCTTAAAAAGTAAAGTTTATATTTTATACTTTAAACTGCCTTAAAATTTGCTCTAAACTGGAAGTTTTTTGCTGCAGGTGGTCTACTGTTTTGGTAACTTCTATAATAGCCGCATTAGATTCTGAAATACCAGCATTAATACTGCCAGTATTTGTGGTAACATCTTGTATAGAGTTATTTTGGTTATCTACCATATTTGTAATATTTTCAATATCATTATTAGCATTATTTATGCCTTCCACCACTTCTTTAAAGTCTGATAATGTTTTTTCTACTTTACTAGAGCCTTCATCAATAGACTGTGATGTGGTTTCCATATTTTTTGCAGCATTATCACTTTCCTGCTGGAGTGAAGTAATAATAGATGATATTTCCTTAGTAGCAATAGATGTTCTTTCTGCTAGCTTTCTTACTTCATCTGCCACCACAGCAAAGCCTCTACCTGCCTCTCCTGCACGTGCTGCTTCTATTGCTGCATCTAATGCCAGTAAGTTTGTCTGGTCTGCTATATCGTTAATAACTGTTAATATTCTACCAATATCTTCAGAACTTTCTGAAAGAGATAAAATTATTTTTGCCAGGTTATTAGTATTTTCACTAGTAACTTTCATTTCATTTCTAATGCTTGATAATGAAACAGCTCCTTCCTGAGTAAGCACAGTGGTATTTTGCACCATTTGAGAACTTTGGCTTAAGCTATGTGATACCTGCTCACTTAAAGATGATAGGTTTATCATATTTGTGGAAATTCCAGCTATCTGCTCTGTTTGAGATTGAAAGGTTGTTTGTAGCTACTCTGCAACAGAAGCCAGCTGATTTGTGCCGGAAGTAACTTCATATGAAACCTGTTGCACTTCTTTTATAATATGCTACACATTATCAATAAAAGTATTAATAAAGCCTGCTAAAATACCAAACTCATCTTTAGTTTTAGCATCCACTCTTTTTGTTAAGTCGTCGTCCCCTTCTGTTAAGTTTTTAATTAAGGTTATAAATATTTTATTGGCAATATTTACAATATATGTGCTTGCTTCCACCATTAAATTAGATGCCATAGAGTTTATAGAGTTTATATAATCGCGAACACTGGTAGCTGATGATTCTTCCTCTATATTCCCAGTATTCATCCTATCTATTTCTCTAAAGATTTGCCTTGTAAGTTTTAGCATATTATTTGTTTAATCAAGAGCATTTTTTGCTAAATCTTTTATAACAGGTACTTTAGTTTGATTATACAGCCTTTCCACTGTATATTTTATGGTATTTATATTTTTAATTATATCATTTTTATTATCAATATTAGCAGTATATACACTTTTATTTCATATATTGCATCTTTCATGCCGTCAATAACAGCCACCATATCCTGCACCCTGGGGATACGCCTTTCTACTTCCGGGTTTGCAGAATTTAGTATATTATCATAAATTGAGTTTAAAAAAGTCGTTGCTGCTGCAATAAAGCCATCAAGGCTGGTATTTAGCTTACTTTGCACATTATTAAGTTTTGATTTTTGCATTAAAAGAGTAATGGAAGAATCCCCATACATTCTAAGCTGTTCCTGGAAATCTACCAGTAAAGGTGCTATCATCTCTGCACGCACATCATCTGATACTAAATCTTTTAACTCATTAAAATGTTCTGTTAAAGCTGAAAGCTGTTTTTCATATTATGATACATTTTCTTCAGTAGGTTCTTGAATATATTTAGAAAAAAGAGCGGTGGAAACTATAAAATCATTATTTATTATAATTGCCTGGTTAATAATAGGAGCATAATATTCTTCACTTTCTTTTGCTGCATTTTGCACCAAATATATACCAATAATGGAAACAAAAGCTAAAAATGAA
Source organism: uncultured Mucispirillum sp. (assembly GCA_945929285.1). Taxonomy (GTDB): domain Bacteria; phylum Chrysiogenota; class Deferribacteres; order Deferribacterales; family Mucispirillaceae; genus Mucispirillum. Next base: position 1,185 of record CAMEOC010000053.1, on the reverse strand, counting down.
GTGGAAACACCAGTGCAATGGCATTAATAATTATTTTTGTTTTTAATTTAAGATTTGATAGCCTTTTCATTTACTTTCCCCCTCAATTTACAAGTAAATATTCCACTGAATCTTTTATAAATATTAAAACTCTATTTTATAATCTCTATCATTATCTGAAAGCATACCCTTCTCTATTTCTATATAAAAAACTTCCACATCCCCATCATCTTGGTTTTTCTTTTTATAAAACTTTTCCATAATGTCTGAATTTTCACGCACATGGGAAACAAGCTTTTTATCTTTTTCAAATATGGCTTTACCTGTTATCCTTATCCAGCGGCTAAGGGTAACGGCACAAAGCTCCACATTATTATCATTAATAAGCTCATTATAAAGCTGTTTATCTTTTGTAACTGCAAACCATATTGTATTTAAGTATATGCCTAAAGTTATCATCGGTCTTATTTTTGGAAGCCCGTCTTGGCCAACATTCGCTATCATTAAAATTGGGTTATGTTCCAAAAATTCCCTAACTTCACTATTCATATAAGCACTCCATTATATTATAACACTTTTATATTTTCATATAAATTTTATATGATAACTATTATAATACAATTTATATAATTCTTTCAAGAGAAATATTTAATAAGATAAAATTATTTGTGTTTGTCAAAAAAAATGCTGGTAAATTTAATTATTTACCAGCTTTTTAAGAGTTTGGTTTAGTCTAGTTTAAAAACAGATAAGGCGTTTTTAAGTTCTGTAACATGGCTTTCTATTTCATCAGCATATGTATTCATTCTATTCATTTGCTCTGCAATTTCTGAAATAGCACCGTTAATGTGGCCTAAGCCTTCTATCATCTCTTTTGATTTGCCGTCAATATTTTGCGAGCTTGTCATGGAGTTTTCTGCCACAAGTGCAACTTCTTTCATGCTTTCAGTTAATTCTGTTGCACTTCTTCTAACCACATCAGCAGTTTCCACCATTTTATATATTTCTTCAGAATTGGCAGTAATAGTTTTACTGGCTTTTACAATACCTTGTAATACGCCGTTAATAGTATTATTTATCTGCCCTAAAGAATCTTGGGTTTTTTCTGCTAATTTTCTTTCTTTATCTGCAACAACTGCAAAGCCTTTTCCGTGTTCTCCATCTATTGCTGCATCAATTGCTCCATTTAATGACAGTAAGTTTGTT
>CAMEOC010000052.1 GCA_945929285.1 uncultured Mucispirillum sp. | reverse complement strand
TGATATACGAAATGCAATGCCAGGGGATAAATGCCCGCACTGTGAAGGATTTTATGAAGAAACAAAAGGTATTGAAGTTGGCCACATATTTAAGCTTGGCACAAAATATTCAGAAAGTATGGGTGCAAAAGCTCTTGATAAAAAAGGTAAAAATATACCTGTTGTTATGGGTTGTTATGGTATTGGGGTTGGTAGAACTGCAGCTAGTGCCATAGAACAGCATTATGATGAAAAAGGTATAGTTTGGCCAAAAGCCATTGCTCCATTTGAAGTGGTGGTTATACCTGTTAATACAAACGATGAAGAAGTTATTAAAAAAGCCGGTGAAGTATATGAAGGGCTTTTATCTTTAGGTGTAGATGTAATAATTGATGATAGAAACGAAAGTAAAATTTAACGATGCAGATTTAATAGGCTACCCTGTGAGAGTAAGTGTTGGTAAGAAAACCCTTTTAGAAGGTAAAATAGAAGTTGTTATTAGAAGAACTGGAGAAGTTATTTTACTTGATTTATCAAACAATTTGGCTGAAAAAGTGAAAGAAATACTAGATACAAAAGTTATATAGTATTGATAATATTTAAAATTGACAAATGTATGTAATAAAAAATTTACATACATTTTCATTTTTTACTTGATTATTCTTGTAAATTCTGTCATAAAGAAAATAATATTAATAAAAATATATAATCTGCCGATATAAGAAGTAAATGCATTATTTAGGAGTGGAGTATGGCAAAAAAATATACTGTTATGATATTTGACCCAGAAAAATACGGAAAAAGCAAAACCTTACTGCTTTCAACTCGCCCTTTTTGGCTGGCAGGTATTGCAATGGTTATCTTACTAGCCTCTACTATTACAGCAACTTATTTCGCCTATTCTTTTTACCAGGACGCTAAACTTCAACAAGCCTCTGTTACACTAGACCCAACAGGCCAGGCAGTATTTAAAGCACAGTTTGCCAACTATCTTCAACAGTTAGATGAGTTAAACAACAAAATGAGCCAGCTTGACGAGCTTGAATACAAAGTAAGAGAGCTTGTATCATACCAGGACGGTAGCCGTGTAGTAAAACAAGTGGCAGTTGGTGGTAAAGAAGTAGATATTTTAAGAGATTATTACGCTTTTTCTGATAGGAGAGAGCAGGAATTTTTTGACAGCTTAAATGAAACTCTTGATGTAATGAGAGTTGAAATAAATAAAAGGGAAGTAAGCCTTGCAAAATTAGTTGACTTTTTAGAAGAACAACGCCTTGTTATGCTTTCCACCCCAACTATATGGCCTACAAAAGGCTGGGTATCTTCTAAATTTGGTTTTAGAACGTCTCCATTTTCAGGCAGAAGGGTTTTCCATGAAGGCTTAGATATTGCAGCAAGCTATGGGCTTCCTGTTAGGTCTACTGCAAAAGGTATAGTAGTTTATGCAGGGGAAAAAGCAGGGTATGGTAAAATAGTTACCATAGACCACGGCTACGGCTACATGACAAGATATGGCCACAACAGCTCCCTTACTGTAAAAGTGGGCGATAAAGTGGAAAAAGGCGATATTATTGCAAAAGTAGGCTCCACAGGCAGAAGTACCGGCCCTCATGTGCATTATGAAGTGCTTGTAAACGGCATACCAGTAAACCCACAGAAATTTATCATAGATGATAACTCTATGGCTTTTAGATAGTTTTAAATATAATATTTTATATATATAAAAACCCCACTTTTAATTTAATGTGGGGTTTTCTTTTTTTTTATAAATTATAAAAATAAATATTTTAAAAATAACCTTTCTTTTTAAAAAATAAGGCAAGTATTAAAGATATACCAAACATGGCAGCAATGCTTAATATAAAGCCATGGGGGTATGAGCTAAAGGGTATTTCATCGAAATTCATACCGAAAATACCACCAACTACCATAGGGGGCAGCATTAAGGTGGAAAGCATTGTTAATATATTCACAAATTTATTTGATTTCATTTGAAGCCTTGTCATATTTTCATCATATACACTTCTAATGGAATCTTTACAATACTGCATAGCTTCATTTAAGTATAAGGAATGCTCAAATAAATCTTCATAATATGGCACAATACTTAATTCTTCATCTAAAGAATGAGCCATAGAAAGTTTTAAAAGCTGGTTTACAACATCATAAGAAGCACGGGTATGGCGTGATAAAAAATTAACCTTTCTTTTTAAATGAAAAAGCTCTGCTGTATCACAAGGCAGTAATACATCGCTTAACATATTATCTTCCAAATTATCAACAGCAAGATTAATATTATTTAATATTGCAATATAGTTATCTATTAAAGCATCTATTAAAGCATATATAAGATAATTTATACCCCTTGTATAAAAATTATAAAAATGCTTAAAAAGCCTTTGAAGCACAATATTAAATTCATCACAACTATATTCTTCAAAGGTGATTAATACATTTTCCATAACAATAAATGATATTTGATTATCCTGCATATTATCATTAAAGTTTATGGAACGCATAATAATAAAGTCGTAATCAAAAGTATCATCAAACTTTGGGTTGTGGTATGTTTCAAAAATATCTTCTAAAGTAAGAGATGAGATATTATACTGTTTTAATGCTTCAATTATACCTTCACTATCAGAAAGCCCAGATATTCTTATCCATAATGGGTTTTGAGTGTTGCAAATATTTTCATGCTTTAAAATATTTTGTGAAGTTATTTCATAAACTTGAATACTGGTTTTTGCAGGTGGAGTATCACCTTCATAAATAATAGTTCCAGGAGCCATCCCCTTAGATTTAAAAAAGAGTTTTTTTCTCATAATACTATCTCTTTTTCTGCTATTTAGCAGGCTTATTTTTAGGGTAAAAGTGCATGCAGTGGGTGCCGGAGTTTTTAAAAACTTCCAGTGATGGTATCATTTTTGAACGAAAACCTATTGCTTTACAGGCATAAGGTGTTTGAGGCTGCCATGTAATCTGCAAGTGAATACATTCAAAACAATTAATACGCTTAATATTATTTTCTTTCATACATTTTTATAATAAAACAAATTGAAAAAATCAAGTAATAATATAAAGTAATATAAATACTTAAATATTATTTTGATATTCTAGTAAAGTTTATATAATCTAAAATCTTTTTCATATTTTCTTTATCTATTTTGCTGTCATCAAGAAATCTTGTTTTATCACCATCAAGTTTTATTTTTCCATAATTATTTCCACATTTTACATCAACAATAGAAACATCAAGTAAGCCTTGAAAAATAGTGCATTTTTCTTTATTTTCATCTAAGAAAATATTATTTTGAAAATCATTAAAGCATACCTTTTCAAGAGTTAAATATTCTAAAGATTTCCCTAAATCAGTATGGGAATAATTTCCTTTTATAGATAATTTTTTACCACCATCAATTATAACTAAAGGAAGCCTTCCGTTTGCTATATCACCAAGTTTTTCATATTCTTCTTTACTTATAGGAAGCATGGCTCTATGGTCACCAGTAATTACTAATATACCATTTTCAAAATAATTTTCTTCTTTTAATTTATTTATAAAATCATTTATAGCATTATCTGCAAATTTAAGTGTTTTATCATAAGAATTAGTTTTAGTAACAGGGTCTATATAAGGCTGGTGAGTAGTAACTGTAGTTACAAGCATAAAAAATGGTGATTTTTTATTTTCATCTTTTTTATACCAGTTTATAATAGAATTATATAATACACTATCATCAACACCATTAAATACATATTTTTTATCTTCGTTTAAAAATACACTATTATATCCTGTATCATATATTTCTTTAATGCCTGAATTTTTAGCCATTAAAGCAACTGAACCGAAAGTCGTATCATTTCCTGAATATAGAATTGTTTTATACCCATTTTTAGCAAAATTAGCAGGTATGCTGTCATTATAAAGGCTTTCCTTTAAAAGCATATCATTTTTACTGGATATATAATGCCTGCCAGTTAAACACCCCATGATAGATACAGAAGAATTTGCACCACTACTGTAATATTCTATTATATTAATATTATCTTTTGCCAGTTTATCTATATTAGGTGTTAAGTTATTTCCAACATTTCCAAAATACTGGCTTTTATATGATGAAAGTGATTCTATAAATATTACCATTATATTTTTTTTACTATTAAGTCCTTCATAACATTTAAAGTTTAAGGAATAGTCTTTATACTGATTTTTAAAATTATTAGAATAATCTTTAGAGTATGTATTTAATGTGTTTACAGAAATAAAATCAATATATGTTTTATCACCAAAGAAGAATTTTATAAAATCATTTACAAAATAAAAAGGTATAATAACAATAATAAAAGTAATTAAGAAATAATTTTGAAATTTAGTAATAATATACTTATGTTTATTTTTAAAAATAAAAGTAGTAAATAAAATAGTGTATATAATTAAACCTAACAATTTAAAGAAAATATTATTTGATATAAATGAACTAATAATAGCCCATAAACTATCAGTATCTGGTATTAAAGCTTTTTCACTTGTTAGGAAAAAGAGGTTAAGCCTAGTATCAAAAGCCATTCTTAAAAAAGTATCCATATAAAAAAGTATAATTAATGTAAATAGAAAAAATAAACTTGTATATGATACAATTTTACTTTTTACTTTAATCATAATAAAAAATAAAACTAAAAATAGAAATATCATTAACACATCATATTTTAGAAACTGTAATAAAACTAAATAATTATCAAAGTCAATATAAGCATTACTAAGATAAGGTTTAAGAGAATCATGCCTAATATTTTCATAAAATACTATAAAAACAGCAATACCTACAATAAAAATTAAACCAGAAGAAGAAAGTGAGAGTATTGTTTTATACAACTTAATAATTTCTTTTTTAAAAATATAAATAAAAGCTATGAACCCTGCCATAAAAATCAGTATAGGAATAACTACTAAAACCATTGATATATTATTTAATTCTATCTTATAATTTTGGTCGTATAATATTGCATTGTTATAGTGATTTTTAAGCCCATCAATATTAAAATAGATTTTTGGTAAATAAATAGTATCAATAGAAGCACTTTCTATGGAAAAAGTAGTGTTATTATCAAGATTATTAAATTTAAGCATTATTTTCTTTATGGATTCAGCATTGATATGAATTTTATATTCTTTTGTATTACTATTAAAATTAATAGTTGCTGGGTTATTAAAATCATATGCTGCTTCATAAGGTGTAATATATGTAACATTTAAAGTGGAATTATCACTTTCTCTTTCAGCATTAGAAGGTGAAAATTTAAAGGTTAAATTTAATGTAGAATTAAAGGAAAGCAGGATTATAGAAATAAGAAAAATAATTAATGCTGTAATATTTTTTTTATCTTTAAATTTTAATAGAAATTTTTTTACATAATCCATAATAAATACCCAATATATTTAAAATAGATTAAAATATAAACAAATAAATAGATAATGTCAATAGTAAGAGATGAATTTTGTATTATTTAATAAAAATTATAAAAAAAGCAGTGGTTTATACCACTGCTGAAAAGAATGCTATATTTATGATATATTAAATTTTAAAGAACGAAGCATCATCTTTGAGTTGAGCAGAAATAGTTTCAAGTTTACCAACTTCTTTAACATTTTCCTGCATCATCATTTGAGTATTAGATGACATATCTGCCATTTCAGAAAGATATGACTGCACAGTTTGAATACCTGCTTCCTGCTGGCTGGAAGATTCACTAACATCTTGAGCCATAGTAAGAGAATCATTTGCCTGCACTTGAATTTCATTTAATATTTCACTGGTAATGCCTGCAAGCTCTAAGCCTTTTTCCACCTGTGGTAGAGTTTGTTCCATAGCAGCAACAGCCACTTCAATTTCTTTTTGTATATCTGAAATCATATTAGTAATCTGTGCTGTAGTTTGGCCTGTGCGTTCTGCTAACTTTCTAACTTCATCTGCAACCACTGCAAAGCCTCTACCGTGTTCTCCTGCTCTTGCTGCTTCAATAGCTGCATTTAATGCAAGCAGGTTCGTTTGGTCTGCAACTTCTGCAATAAGCCCAGCACTGCCACTAATTTCATTAGATTTATCTTTTAAGTTTCTAATTTTTTCAGCAGTTTCTAAAACTGTGGCACTAACTTTATTAATAGCTTCAGTGGTATTATTCATTGCTTCGTTACCTTTTTTAGAAAGTTCTACTGTTTTTTCAGAGTTTTGTTCTGTTTGTTTTGCAATTTCAGCAATTTTAGCAGTGCCTGCTGCCATACTTTGAATCTGCTCCACACTTCTCATAGATGCTGCATGCTGGTCTTCTGCTGCTTTTTGAGCATGTATAGAAGAGTCTGAAACTACATTTGTACTTTTTCCTAATTCATCTGCAGAGCGTTGAATATTTTTAATAACATTTCTTAAGTGCCCCTGCATAAATACGATGTGGTATAAAAGGCTGTCTGTATTTTTAGTATTTGTTTTTACTTCTTTAGTTAAATCACCTTGAGATATGGCATTAAAGCTTTTAGAAGCATCCTGCGGGTCGCCACCTAAAAGTTTTAAAAGGTATCTTATAATAAATATAGCAATAAAAGAGCCTAATAAAAGAGCCACAACAGAGTTTATTATCATCATAAGTTTAAAATTAGCTGTGCCTTTTGTAACTTTAGGTGTAATAGCCTGGTTTTTACTTTCTTCTAAATCAATAAATTCATTAATAACTTTAAGCCATTCAACAAATAAAGGGCGAACTTGGTTTAATGTAGCCATCATATCTGCATTATTGCCGTTATTTTTATAATCAATAATCTTTTTAATAAGTGGCATTGTTCTATTTTCTGTATCATTAATTTTAGCTAAAATAGTTTGTTCTTCAGGGGTTAGCATATTTTTTGATATAAAATCTGCATTCATTTTATTTTTTGCTGTAACATAAAAATCTTCTTCAAATTTGATTTCAGCTAAATACTTATCTAAATCTGCTTTATTATTTGCAAAAACCACATCACGAATGGAAATAGACCTGTTATGAACGGAGCCGCGGTAGTTAATGGCAACCCTTTGTTTTGCAGAGTTTACTTCATTAATTTCATAAAGATTAGCTTCAATAAAAGTAATTCTGTTAATAGAAAGTATTGAAATACCAAGGATAATTGCCACAAGAACACCATAG
>CAMEOC010000051.1 GCA_945929285.1 uncultured Mucispirillum sp. | reverse complement strand
TAGGGGTATATCTTTTGAAAATGCAGTGAAAATTATAGAGATATACCATAATAAAGGCTTTATTAATAAATCATTAGAGCTGGTGGAGCTTTTTAAAGAAGAAGGCAGAAATAACCCGGAATATTTATATCTTGCAGGCTATACTTATTTTAGAATGCAAAATAATATAAATGCAAAAAATGCTTTAAATAAAGCTATAACCATTAAAAGAAATATGCCTGAATGTTACCAGCTTTTAGCCTATATTTACCATAAAGAATCCCTTTATGATAATATGAAAAGTGCTTTTCATAACCTTTTTAGGCTTTCCCCTGATATTGCAAAAAGTATGATACCTATTATTTTTCCAAAGGGCTTAAGTTATGAAGATATGGATTTTTGCGACTTATGGGCTGCTTTTTTATTAAGCATAGCAAAGGAAAGCGAAAATAAGACCATGTTTAATATAACAGATACTTCTTTAATAAGCGAAATTATACTGCTGGATTCTACCATTAAATTAATAAATAATAATGGTATAAAATTATATATTAAAAGTATAAGGCAGACAGGCAGTTTTTATCTTTTTAAAATATTTGATAAAATAGAAAACTCCATTTATGTGCAGGAAAATAAACATTACTTATCTAAAAAAGATATGGAAATGGCAGAAGAAGAATTTTTAGCCTGCAAAAATATTATATATGAAGCAGAAACTATTGATTTAAAGGAAATAGATGAAGACTACCTGCAAAACTTAACAAACAGTTTTTTTGACTACTCCCCTGCTTTAGAAGCTTTAGCCTATATTCATTACAGCAACTGCAGAGTGTTTGAAGCACAAAAGCTTTTTGATACAGAATATAACTTATGCTTTATGCTGTATAAGGCAAAAAACCTGCCTATTAATATTGCAGATAGTATTCGTGTATTGCTGGAAGATTTTATTAATAATATTACCATAAACTTATATACTTATGGGCAAATACAAGCTATGATAGAATATATTATAGAAAAAGCTATGGATATAAAAAGCAAATATGCTGAAAAATTTCCTGCTTATATGTATTTAATAGAAAAAAGCCTGCAGAAAGATTTAGCATATATTTTAGACTGGTTTAAAATAGATATGGATGTAAAAACAAACATACAAAAATTAAAATAAATATGGGGTAAAAAATGAAAGAAGCAAAAAAGGATTATCTTTTATTAAAAGTTGTAATAGGCGTTATACTAGGTATTGTTATTGGGCTTATTATAAATAACACCAGCAATACTTCTGTAAACGGCTCTCTTAGCACTCAAGAAGTTTTAATACATATTGTGCTTTCCGTAAAATATATATTAGGCCAGATTATATTATTTATGGTGCCTTTAATAATTATTGGCTTTGTAACTCCTGCCATTACAGGTATTAAAAATAACACAAATAAAATGCTTTCTACTATGCTTTTAATGGCTTATTTATCTTCTGTATTAGCTGCTGCATTTGCTATGATAGCAGGCTATATAATAATACCAAACCTTGATATTGCAAGCAGCATAACATCTAAAGAACTGCCAAAAGATTTAATATTTAAGCTGGATATTCCTGCCATGTTTCCTGTGCTTTCGGCTTTATTTTTCTCTATTATTTTTGGGCTTGCAATAGTATATACAAAATCTGAACTATTAGAGAGATTTTTTACAGAAATAAACAATGTGGTTATGCTTATTGTTACAAAACTTGTTATTCCTGTTTTACCTTTATTTATATGCACCACATTTATAGAACTTACTTATTTAGAAAAAATTACAGTGCAGCTTCCTGTATTTATTAAAATGGTACTTATTGTATTAATAGGTCATTTTTTATGGCTTACATTGCTTTACTCCATTGCTGCCATAGTTTCTAAAAAGAACCCTGCAAGAGTATTCAAACATTATGCCCCTGCATATTTAACAGCTGTTGGCACAATGAGTAGTGCTGCCACATTACCTGTTGCTTTAAAATGTGCTAGAAAATCTGATGCTCTTGATAGAGATATTGTAGATTTTGCCATACCACTGGGGGCAAATATACACCTTTGCGGTTCAGTGCTTACAGAAACATTTTTTGTAATGGGTATAAGCTATCTTTTATTAGGGGAACTGCCGCCACTTTCAAGTATGCTTGTATTTATTGTGCTTTTAGGTATTTTTGCAGTGGGAGCTCCAGGGGTGCCAGGTGGAACAGTGGCTGCTTCTGTGGGTATAGTTTATTCTGTATTAGGTTTAGATAACACAGCTTTTGGGCTTTTAATGGCTATATTTGCACTGCAGGACAGCTTTGGCACTGCCTGCAATGTTACAGGGGACGGAGCACTTGCCCTAATTTTACAAGGTATATTTAAAAAGAAAAAAGAAGAAGAATAAATATGCGTATTATTGCAGCACTTTTATTAATATTTATTGCAGGCTGTACCAGTAATGGTGAAAATGAAATAATAAAATATGATTTTTCCAGTAAAGAAAACTGGCTTAGCCTGCCTGAGACTATTAAATATGATGTAGATGTATTTTACTTATACCCTACTGTATGCAATAGTGTTGACTCAAATAAATGTGCTTTAAATGATGATAAAATGCAGATAAGTGCCAGAAATGTTTTAAAACTGCAGTCAGATGCTTTTAAAAATATGGCAAATATATTTGCACCTTTTTATACCCAATATGATTTAGATATTTTTGAATACTCAAATTACGAAAAAATGCAGCTGGATATGAAAAAAAATACTCAAGGTATATATGATATTTATTCATCTCTTGATTATTATTTTGAAAAACTAAATAACGGCAGGCCTTTTATACTTGTTAGCCATTCCCAGGGCTCTGCCTATATGCTGCTTGTGCTTTCTAAATATATGAAAAAGCACCCGAAATATTATAATAATATGGTGGCAGCTTATGTATTAGGCTACCCTGTTACTGCAAATTATTTAAGTGAAAACCCCCATTTAAAATTTGCCAGTAATGCAGAAGATACTGGGGTTATAATTTCTTTTGATGCCCAGTCCCTAGATAAAGAAGGCATTGACGTTATGAAAACAAGCGGCAGAATGGTTATAAACCCTATAACTTATACTCAAGATGAAACTTATGTGCCTGCTTCAAAAAATGCTGGCAGTTTAAATAGAATGGCTACTGGTATAATTACCCCAGGTATTGCTGATGCTAAAGTAGATAAGGATTTAGGTATAGTAATAATCTCCACATTAGATAAAAGCTATGAAATACCCTTGCCTTCCATATTTGGCACAGGTTCATACCATGGAAATATATTTCAACTTTATTATGTAGATTTATATAATAATGCAAAACTACGTACAGAGAATTTTTTGAAAATGAAAAAAATAAATTATTGACAAATGTATTTTTATAATATATAAGTATAACTCCGATGCCGAAGTGGTGGAATTGGTAGACACGCCATCTTGAGGGGGTGGTGGGATATCCTCGTGCGGGTTCAAGTCCCGCCTTCGGCACTCTTTTCCTCTTGTTTTTATACACACTAGGTGTTTTATGGTTTATCCACTTTTAATTATATCTGTTGTATTAATTTTATGTATTTTGCTGACTAAAGTTTCAAACCGTCTTGGAGTTCCAATGCTTTTAGCCTTTATGGTTTTAGGTATGGTTTTTGGCTCTGATGGTCTTTTCAAAATCCCTTTTGATAATAGTGTAGTGATGGAAAATATTGCCACTATTGCCTTAATTTTTATAATATTTTATGGTGGTTTTGGCACAAAGTGGAGCACTGCTAAACCTGTGCTTGCAAAATCTATTTTACTTTCCACTCTAGGTGTGCTTTTAACTGCTTTATTTGTTGGACTTTTTTGCCACTATATATTAAATATACCTTTATTGATTAGTTTTTTATTAGGTGCTGTTATAAGCTCTACAGATGCAGCCTCTGTATTTTCAATACTTAGGTCAAAAAAACTCAATTTAAAATACGGCACAGCTTCCATTTTAGAGCTGGAAAGTGGAAGTAATGACCCAGCAGCATATATGCTTACTATTATACTTATAACTTTGCTTACTGGTGACTTTAATGCTGTATCTTTTATATATTTAGTATTTTCTCAAATTATTTATGGTATTGCAGCTGGGTTTATTTTGTCTTTTATAGCTGTTAAAATTTTTAAAAACTATATATTTTCATCTGCTGGTATGAAAATGATTTTTTTAGTATCCTGTGCACTGCTTTCTTATGCTCTGCCTGCACATTTTAACGGTAATGGTTATTTAAGTGCATATATTGTAGGTATTATACTTGGTAATACCCATATAGAAGATAAAAAACCTTTAGTATATTTTTTTGATGGTATTACAGATTTAATGCAAATGCTTTTATTTTTCCTTCTTGGGCTTTTATCGTTTCCATCTGTTTTTCCAGAATATGCGCTTTATGCTCTAATTATTGCACTATTTTTAACCTTTATAGCAAGGCCTTTATCTGTTTTTATTTTACTTATGCCTTTAAAAGCCAAAATAAATCAGCAAATATTAATTTCTTTTGCAGGGTTAAGGGGAGCGGCTTCCATAGTGTTTGCCATTATGGCACAAAATAGTTTAAATAGTAATAATATGAATAGTGATACTATTTTTAATATTGTATTTTTAATTGTTTTATTTTCCATTATTTTTCAAGGCTCTTTAATACCTTTTGCTGCAAATAAACTTAAAATGATAGATGACAGCGAAGATGTTATGAAAACATTTACAGATTATTCTGATACCATACCTGTAGAGTTTATTGAATTTGCAATCAATAAAAACCATAAGTGGAATAATAAACTATTAAAAGATATTACTTTGCCTCCTGAAACTATTATAGCTATGATAAAAAGAGGAAATGAAAAAATAGTGCCTAATGGTAATACTGTATTTTTAAGTGGTGATATTGTTATATTATGTGGTAAATCTGGTGCTAATGTAGAGGGAGTAAAAATTAGTGAAAATAGAGTAACAGCAACTAGCTCTTTAGTTGGTAAACAAATACTAGATATAAAAACAGAAAAAAATATGGTGGTACTTGTTATTTTAAGAGACAATAATATTCTTATCCCTAAAGGTGATACAGTTATTGAAAAAGATGATTTACTAATAATTCACCATACATAGCTATATAGAAATACTAGAATAATAATTCACATGGATTAATCTTAAATTGAAGCATTTTTGCTGTATCTCTCCCTGCATCACCACCTTTTCTCTGCATAGTTATTTTACCTATTTTTAAACTACCTTATAAAATAAAAAACAAATAAAAATATCTTCATACTATATTCTTTTTATTAATAAAATATGGGATGCTTTACAGTATGCTTTTAACCTGCTGCCGTATGTTATATTTAGTGATTTTATACTGTCATTTGTAACCATTACACATAACTTATGGTTTTCTTCTAAATTAATATATACTTCGCTGTTTACAGCCCCCTGCATAATGGCACTAACTGTGCCTGTAAAAACATTTCTAGCACTTATTTTTATATCTTCATCGCTTCCTATTACTAAATCATTTGCTTTTATAAGCACATCTACCATATCATCTTTTTTCAAATCCATTTTTGTAAGGCTGTTTTTTGAAAGAGAAGCAAAAATATGAAAACTAACCACAGCAATTTCAACCATTGCATTTACAGCCCCTTCTGAAATATTTATAATATTACCTGAAAATATATTTTCTGCAGAAGTTTTAATATTCATATATTTAAGGTCTGCCATATTTTCATTTTCATCTATTAATAGTAAAAACTCATCAAAAAGTTTTTCATATTTTTCATACTGCTCAATAAACTTAACACCTGCTTCTGTAAGTTTACTTCCACCCCCATTTTTACCGCCACTTGTGCGACTTACAAGAGCCTGCCCTGTAATTTTATTCATTACATCAACACTATCCCATGCGGCTTTATAGCTCATCTCCATAGCTTTTGCAGCCTTTGATATAGAGCCTGTTTCTTGTATTTTTTTTAAAAGCTCTATTCGGCCACTGCCTGCAAAATATTTGCCGTTATTAGTAAACCAAAACCTGCCGTCAATTTTATAATCACTTTTTTTCTTCATATTCACATCCTTTTATACATCATAGTATATAATTTTAAAAAATACTACAAATATATTATTGTCATTTGTAAAGATTTTTAAGGTTTTTAAATTATTTTTTAATATATTTAATATCAATTAAATTAAATAATAATATTCTAACTTGACATAATCTTTTATTTATATTAGACTGTAAAAAGTGAGATGTTATACTTGTAAACTTCTGAAAATATCAGCATAAAAAATAAGTTTTTATAATAATTTGTAACTATTTTCATGGGTTTACGACTTATTATCTATTTTTTTCTAGGGGGGATAATAGTGAATTCTAAATTTCGTTTTACAATTGCCGCTAAAATTTTCTCCATTTTAGGGGTTATTACACTTGTTGCATTTATTATGGGGATTTATTCTTTTATTGCCACTAAAAATGCTAGCACAATAGCTTCAAATATTAGTAACATTTATGTTGATATTTTTGAGTATAACTTACGGCTCAATGGGCAGATAACAGAAATACGTAGAATATTTAATGCTTATATTATTAATCCAAACCAGGAAAACTATGATGACATAATGGCTGCAAAAAACGAAGCAGAAAAATACCTAGCAAAAATGGAGTATCTTTTAGCCAATAAAAAAACTGCTGCCCTGCTTTCTGAAGTTTCTTCTATTTTCCCAGAGTTTCAAGGGGCTGCCATAAACTTTTTAACTGCTACCACAGAGCAGATTAATATACGCCATAATATTGTTCCAAAAGAATATGAGCTTATGAAGCTGGCTAACGACTTTTTAAAAGCAACAGAAGAATTTAGAAAAGCTGTTGCCAATGTTATGAGAGCTAATGTAGAAAACCCTGCCACTGCTTTAAACTACTTTGCAAATTATTCCCGCAGTGCCAATATTTCTGTATACACAGCTCAAGCTTTAGAAATATTTGCCCATGCTATATATACTAGCGATCTTGAAGAATTGAAAAAAATGGGTGGCTTAATGCAGTCTGTAAAAACAGACCTTACAGATATTAGGGAAAATATAGTAAATAGAGCATCTTTAAATGCCCTTGATAATATGATAAAAGTTTTAGGGGAAAATGAAAAGGTATTTAGAGAAATATTTGC
>CAMEOC010000050.1 GCA_945929285.1 uncultured Mucispirillum sp. | reverse complement strand
GCTCGCCTAAATAAAAATTTCACGGACGAAATTTTTATTATTGTTTATAGTTGCCATATTTAATAATATTTAATAATTCCTGCGATTTCATAACAAACCCCATAAAACTTTTTAAGGGCATGGAAGCCCGTCTTTAGTAAGAGCTTAAATGAATTTATTTCATAAGCTCGCCTAAATAAAAATTTCACGGACGAAATTTTTATTATTGTTTATAGTTGCCGTATTTCATAATATTTAATAATTCCTGCGATTTCATATATTATATTCCTTTTTAAATTTATAATATTAAAATTAGACTTGAAAAAAAATAATGAATGGTATATATTAGGTGCAGTCAGGGCGGTTAGCTCTTGGTTAAAATTTTATTTTTTTTAAACCGCAAGTGCCGCTTGCGGTTTTTTTATGGCTATTTCAGCTTATGAATTAAGCTGGCGATTATGATTACTATGATTATGTGAATAATCCAGCTTTCATACACCATAAGCTTACCTCCTTTAAAGTAAGCCAACCGCATACTGACTGCATATCTTTTATGCCATATTTTTATTATTTATTCAAGCGATTATTCCCATGGCGAGCTAATATTTACAATATTTGCATTCTTAGCACTTTCTGGAATAACAAGTGTAATCCCACCATCAAAAATTAATGTTCCTAAATACTCTTTATTTGCTTTCATAATTTCCACCATAGCATATTCACTGCCCACAGTTTTATATGCTATACTATCCCATGTATCACCTTGAATTGTTATATATTTCATTAGTAACCACCATAACTTAATCTAGCATCATTATATTTCTGCTGTTTATACATTTTCTCAAACTCTCTTTGGCTCATTTTTTCAGCCTCTAAAATATCCTCTTTACTTGCATTACCTTGTATTGTTATATTTGGAGCATAAGTAACTTGTGCATTCATATTACGAGTATTATTTGTAACAACACCATTTTTTCCATAGTATTGCCCTATTGTCCCTGCTGACTTAGATACATCTTTGACAATACTAAAACTGCCAGTTGTATTTTTATTAATATCAAAAGAATTATTTTCCCCTAAACCTAAAAATGATTTTACTTCAGAAAACCCATTTTTTATTTTATCTATGGGATATGTGACTGCATCTATAATACTATTTAAAATATTTATATAAAATTCTTTTATCTTTAAACCTAATCCTTTTAAATACTCTATAAAATTACAAAATGTTTCCTTTATTTTATCCCATACTTGCCCTATTATTTCTTTTACTTTATCCCAGTTTTTATACAATGCTACAATAGCAGCTATTGCCAAAGCTATCCAGCCTATAGGTGTAGATAAAAATAAAAATCTTAAAGCACCACCTAAACCAAATATGGCAACTTTTAAAACATTCACAGTTACAGTAAATACTTTAAACACAATAGCAGCAATACCGACAATAGATTTTAAAAACATAAAAGTAAGAGCAACACTTTTCACAACAATACCTAATACAGATAATGTGATTGATATAGTTTTTACTGCTACAACAAAACCAGTAATAGCTGCCGTTATAATTATAATTTTTTCAAACAACGCCTTATGTTCTTTAAATGATTTTTGCAGTATAGTAATAAATTCTGATATTTTATTTGCTGCTAGCACAATTTGTGGTAAAAATATTTTTCCTATAGTAATAGATAATGAAACAAAACTTGTTTTTAACTTACCTAAAGTAGAAGATAAACTAGATGATACTTTTTTATATGCATCATCTACAACATCTACATTTGCACTCATTTCTTGTAAACTTTTTATATAAAAATCGGCATTTGTGCCACTTAATTTTAAAGCATCATTACCTGCTTCAATAGAGCCAAACATATCTATCATACTTTTATTATTACTTTTTGCATAATCTCCTAAAATATTTAATATTTCACTTAATGCCATACCACTAGATGCAAGCTCTTTAAATGACTTACCAGCATATTTAGTTGAACTTAAAGCAGCAGCTAAATTTTTTTCACCAATAGTCCCTGATTTCATCAGTTCAGATATTAATGCTCTAAGCATAGTTACACTTTCAGATGTGCCTGTTCCTGAATGAGTAAGAGTTGCCATAGATGCCCCAAGTTGTTCTAAAGATACCCCTGCAGTTGCAGCTACTGAAGTTACTCCAGAAAGTGATGCTCCTAGCTCACCAACTGTAGTAGTTCCAAAATTTTGTGTCTGCATTAAGATTTTGTGCACCCTGTCAGTTTCTGAAACATTTAAATTATAAGAATTAAGTATAGAACTTGCTGTTTTAGTAACTGTTGCAACATCTGATAAACCTGCCTTTGCAAGTTTTATATTTTTTTCCATAAATGATAGCGATTCTGACATATTTTCAGTTACAGGTAAACCACTGGAAAGTGCTTCATATAAACCTGAGCTTATTTCTGTAGCAGCAACTCCAGAACTAGAAGACAGGCTTAATATCTGCTTAGATAAATTTTCAACATCTACCAATGTATCGCCAAACAAGGTAGATACAACCTGCAAACTATGCTCAAAATCCATTGCAAATTTAACAGGCACAGATATACTGCCAGCTGCACTTACAGCTATGCCAAAAATACTTTTAGCTTGAGTTTTTATGTTATCAACATTAGAACTAATACCAATTTTAATATTTTTAATAGAAGTCAATCTAGTTATTTCCTCTGTTAGACTAGCAATATCTTCTTTTGTTTTTAATATATTAGGATTATCAAGATTTAGTGTTTTATTTAAATTAAGCTTTTCTCTTGATAACTCCTTGATTTTATTATCAATATGAGATATATTACTTGTAACACCACGAACGGAGGCTTTAAATGATGCACCTACCACACCACCTATTAAAAAAGACAACCCTATTTTTTCTAATGACATTTACCACTCCTTTATTTACATATGCAGAAAGTAATATATCCAACTCTATTTATGATTTTATTATTTCTATTATAGCTATATTTATTATGATAATAGCTGTAATTATCTACTTTTCAGTAATCTTTAAAGTTGTTAATTTTATTTTCCCAAATTCAAAAAAACATAATAAAAACAGGTATTAATAAGACTACCTAGCAATTAATACCTGTAATAATTTTCTAATATTACTTTTGCATGCCCATAATACATATCATACTCTTTTATTGTTAGTTCCATTACATCGCTAAATGTAAAATGTAGAGTATGGCATATTACGGCTATTTTGCCAGTGTCGTAAGTGACTTTCCCAGTGCATTTTGTAAAAGCATAAAATCATCAATATTAAGTGCATCAAGCTCTTGCAAACTCAAACCCGAACAACTAGAAACCATTAAAAATGTTTGGTCTATCACACTTTCTACTTGTAACGCTTCTCTAACATCTTTCATTTTTAATTCTCTTACTTCTATTTCTCTGTTATCTGATAATATAACTTTTTTCATCTTTCATTCTCCTTACTTTTAATATTACACTAACATATATATAGCATTAAGATTTTGCTTTTAATCAAGGCGGCTTTTAAATCTGACAAGGGAGTTTACAAAATAAGTAAATGACCGCAGGCAGATTTAAAAACAACACCGAGTAAAAGCAAAAGATAATGCTATAATTCGCCGATATTTATTTTTTCAGCAACATTCCCCGCCGTCCCCAATTCAAAATAAATATTATTTACCTTATCTACATGGAATACCATAATATTATCATTATACTCTTTCCATGCCACAACTTCATAAGTATATTCTTGGCCTAAACCTTCGCCTACTTTAAAATTACCGCCAGTTTTTTTCTTGAATATACAACGAGCTTCAATTTTCACTGCTACATCTACTGCCATTCCTGTTAAAGGCTCTATTTTTTGCATATTACCTTTATAGGAAAGGTTAATATAACCTGCTCTTGTTAGAAAAGCATTTTGCACTGGAGTGCCTACTGTAAAGCCACATTCAGCAGAAGCAAATTTACCCTTTAAAGGCATATTTACTTCACCAGCTATTCCAGTACCATTTAATGTTACAGTCATAGCTTCCCTATCTGGCAGTTTTACATCAGTGACATCTGTAATTTTTATGCCATCAGCAAATACATTAAAAGCAGTTAATGCTCCACCTTTTAAATTCATAATATTCTCCTATATTATTTGAATTCTAAAATTAAGAGCTTTTGAAATTAAATCTTGAAAAAATATAATTAGAAGTGTATATTAGGTGCAGTGGGAGCGGCTGGCTCCTTTTAAGTTTATTTGTAAAACCGCTAAGGGGCTCAAACCAAGCGGTTTTTACTTTTTATGAGAGCTTTTTTATCACTACCGCTATAATCAATATAATAATTATTTGTGTAGCGTAGCTTTCAATAAGCATGCCCACCTCCAACAGATAGTGAGCCAACCGCTTTGTATCCCAACTGCATTTATTCTATATCATACTTTTTCTTATCTAACAAGCTCCTATTTCACTCCATTCATAAATTAAAATAAATTCAATTTATTCATTACGTTTACTTTTATTTTTAAATCCGACCCAGCCACTTTTTCTATTTCCCACGCTACTCGCTAGGGAAAAAGTGTCCTCGTAAAAAACACTCGCCTTGGATTTAAAAACCACGCAACTACGGAACTAAATTCCTTGTTGCTTACGCAAGCGGGCTTTCATCCTAAAAGCCTACAACACTCCATTCATAAAAGGTTATAAGATTTTATTTATAACCAATAAGGCAAAAGATATTGCCACTACCTTTTTAGATTCTTCGCCTAAAGGCTCAGAATGACATTTTTTAAGGCTTTAAGATTTTTTCTTTATGCAAGGCGGAGTGGAAAAATTACGACAGGAGTTTACAATAATAGTAAATGACTTAGTAATTTTTTCACCCAACACAGCAGAAAGGAAAAAGATAAAGCCGCCCCTATATGTTTAATAATGAAACATCATACTCCAATATAAACTCAATATCTTCAGCTGGCGTAGGGCTAGCCATTTGGAGCTTAAATTTAAGTTTACCATTTAAAAGTTCAGTATCACTATTTAATTCATCAGGAAATGTTACAGTTGCCCCATTTATTACTTCCTGAGATTTTAAACTATCTAGCCAAAACTGCACATTATTTACTATATTTTCAATATTTCTTTTATTTATAGGCATATCTACATTTTGCCAAAAGTTAGTAACTAATGTATTTCCTATCCAAGAAAATACACGGCGAACTGGTATAAACATATCTTTTACATCAGTATTTGATGGATATGCTGATGTTCTATTGCCCCAGATTTTAAAGCCACCTATGAAATTTAAAGCTGTAACAATACCATTTTCATTTAAATAGTTAGCTTCATCTAAACCAAGTTTTACAATTTTCCCATTATTGATTAAACCATCAATTTTTGCAGCTTGATTTGATGGGCTCACATGTGGAGCTCCTCCATTATTACTATCAGTAGTAGCTATCACACCACACAGGTGAGTAGACATCCAATGTTCACTTCCTGCATTTGTAACTTTCGGAAAACATGTAATTAAATCTGCATCTATAATAGATTTACTATTTTTATACTCTGGCACTTTATTATATACTTTTAAAGTGTCATCTTGAATATCTGCAATAGCTACAGCATGAAAAACACCATTAATATTTTTGCATTTTGTAGCCATACTTTGCGCAACACCAGGAAGATGAGAAAAGCCGGGAGCAAGTATCAATGTAGGTATTACAGCATAAGCTGGGAATATATCAGCTATAACTTCTAAACCTTTTTTCTTGCCAGTTTCTGCATCTATTCCGCCTATTATATCATCAGCAGTTACCATACTTACATCAATATAATCATATTGAATAGTAAGCTCATCATCAGCTAATAATGAGCCTTCTGCAACCCTTGTAATAATTAATTTACCATACTCGTTAAAAGCAAGGGTATAATCTACATCAACAGTTGCAGTCTCTTCATCAGCTTTTACAATAACAGTTTCTTTTAAAATACCAACATCCGGAAGCTCCACTTTATCTTTAGTAAAAGTATATACTGTTTCAGATTGTGTTTTTTTATGCTTTGCTTTATCTAAAACATTTACAAATACCGCCTTAGATATTCCATAAAGCGAATATAATATCTCTACTGCCTGTAATAATGAATAATCATTATTATCTTTAATACTGCCAAACGCTTTTACTGCTTCTGCATAAGATAAGCAGAGCACAGGCTCATTTAAAGTAGGATTTTCTAACATATTTACAGGTGCTGTTCCAAATATTACAGGTAAAGCACTATCTCCTGCTACCATAGATTTTACACTGGTAGCCTGCTCTGATACACTAATTCCATGTGCCATATATTTTCTCCTTATTATTTATAATTATTTACCGACTTATAACTACAGCTAATTTCTGCCACTGAAATATCAGCAGCATTCATTAAAATATCTACCCCCCATTCTATCTCTTCAAAATTCAGGGCAAAACCACTTACCAAGCGATTTTTAAATATAATATCTTTCACTCTTTCAACAAAACTAACAGCTTCAAGAGTAGCATTATTATCTACTGCTTTTATGTTATGCTTAATAGAAAGTAAAAATGTAATATCATACTCTCTTTCTTCCTGGCTCTCCCTAGCTTTTACTGGGGGCATAATAACCACTGCTGGAAAATCATATTGATTAACACTTACCGGACGATAACCTATGTAAACATGAGGTTTAGAATAAGCATTTTTATCAATATTTATAACACTATCAGCTTTTAATGGCTGTTTTTCCACTTCTTTATTTCTGCTAGTCAATGCTAACCTTTCAAATTCCGATTCCAGTATTGATTTTAAATTTAAAAGCAGATTAACTATTGTCATATATACATAGCTCCTAATCTCATTTCATGCTTAAAATTAGTAAGCAGTCTTTCTTCTGCACCTGCCCTAATTAACTCTTTTGATGCACTATCTATCATCTGATAAACTCTAGGCCCATAAAGCTTTTTAATAGGTAGCCTTTCTTTTCCCTGTCTCACATATATAACCCCTGCCCTACTCATAAAACTAGAGCGAAACAATGTTTTTTTGCCACGGCGGATTTGGGCACTTATGCCATGCTTTGGTTTATTTTTTGTAAACCTTTTAGGGCTAGGGTTAAATTTTTCCAAAGCTATTGGCTTACCACCAAAATCAATACGCCCTTGCAATCTGCTTTTAGTAGCCTTAAAACTTCTAAC